>NZ_JBALNX010000068.1:0-22301 GCF_036962035.1 Bacillus sp. JJ1773 | reverse complement strand
ATTATATAATAAATATTGGGAAAAATATAAAATTTAATATTATTATAACAAAATTTTAATAAACAAAGAACTTATCATAAGAAAATATAATGAATCTAGAAAAGAATTAGGACGAAAACATATGTTTTAATGCTTGCTTTAGATTTGGCTGCCAATAAGTCCATGTATGATTCCCTTCAAATTCTTCATAAAAATAAGGGAACTTTAATTCATTAAGTAGCTCTGATAATTCACGGTTAGGTGTTAAAAAATCTGCAATTTCCTTTGTTGTTGTCTTGACTGCCGTTTCTTCCTTGCCAATGACATGATAAATATGTAGAAGGTGTGGCTCTTTAACTTCTTTAACGGCTTTCATTACATCCTCATTAACCATTGGAGATTGTAAAATAACCTTACCAAATGTATGAGGATATTGAATAGCTGCCATTAGAGAAACAGTTGCTGCTAAGGAGTCTCCAATAAGTGCACGGCCCATCCCCATCTGATAAGTTGGGAATTCTGCATCGATAAATGGAACGAGCTCGTGTGCAAGAAAGCGGATATATTCCTGATGCTGTTCACCGCTCGGATGATATTTTCTTCTTCGATCTTCTCCGTTTTTGTAAGGAATGCCTACAATGATTATTCTTTCAATCATATTGTTTTCTAATAATTCATCTGCCATCCTGCCGATTCTTCCAAACTGAAAATAATCTTTGCCATCTTGGGCAAAAAGGATTGAATATTTATATAAAGGATTGAAAGCTGTTGGCAGGTAAATTAGAATCTGTAAGTCTTCACCAAGCTCTTTACTTGAGAATGTTATATCCTTAATTGTTCCTCTAGGTATACTCAATTCAAAACCTCCATTTTCTATTTAATTGGCTCATCAAAATATATTATCATAAATGGTCAAAAACTAAAAAAAGTAGGTATTGAAGCCTGTGCCTTAGGATACAATTCGACAGAATTAATTCAAAATTAATAATAATTGTTTACTAAATTGATGTTTATATGTATTATATTTTCTATACCTATCCAATTAATTTACTTTTCCGTAAAGGGATAATTTTTTGAATTAAATATCCGAATGGTAGGTGACATATATATTCACTAAAAGATTTACGGAGGAATGATATGATACGATTTGCGTCTGTAAATAAGTATTATGGAGACTTTCATGTACTTAAAGATATTAATCTAGAAATTAAAAAAGGGGAAGTTGTAGTTGTTATAGGTCCATCTGGATCTGGGAAAAGTACGATGCTCCGTTGCATTAATCGTCTTGAGACAATTACTACTGGCGGATTAACAGTTAATAACTTAGTAGTAAATGATAAGAAAACAGATATTAACCAGTTAAGAAGAAATATAGGAATGGTTTTTCAACATTTCAACTTATATCCACATAAAACAGTTCTTGAAAATATTACAATTGCGCCAACTATGGTATTGAAGAAGTCAAAAGCAGAGGCAACAGAAACAGCTATGTACTATCTTGAAAAAGTAGGAATTCCTGATAAGGCAAAATCATTTCCATCCCAATTATCGGGAGGGCAGCAACAAAGGGTTGCAATTGCAAGGGGACTTGCGATGAAACCTGAAATTATGCTGTTCGATGAGCCTACTTCTGCACTTGATCCAGAAATGGTTGGAGAGGTTCTAGATGTAATGAAAGCGCTAGCAAAAGAAGGAATGACTATGGTCGTTGTGACTCATGAAATGGGATTTGCTAAAGAAGTAGCTGATCGAATTGTATTCATGGATCAAGGCCAAATTGTTGAAGAAGGAATTCCGGCTGAGTTTTATGCGAATCCAAAGGAAGAAAGGGCTCGTACATTCCTTAGTCGTGTATTAAATCATTAAAACAAAAGGGGGATTATTTATGTTTAAGAAAAAAGGAAGAAAAATAGCAGGTATCCTGTTCTTATCTGCAACAATGCTTCTTGCTGCATGCGGCAAGGATGAAAAGGAAACGACAGGTTCTGGTAGCAAAAATGCTTTAGAACAAATTAAAGAAAATGACAAAATTGTAATTGGGGTAAAGCATGATACTAGATTATTCGGACTTAAAAACCCGAGTACTGGTGAAGTAGAAGGTTTTGATATTGATATTTCAAAAGCATTGACTAAAGAGCTTCTTGGTGACGAGAACAAAGTAGAATTTAAAGAAGTTACTTCTAAAACGCGTATTCCAATGTTAAACAATGGTGATATTGATGCAATTGTAGCAACGATGACAATCTCAGAAGAGCGTAAAAAAGAAGTTGATTTCTCTGATGTTTATTTTGATGCCGGACAATCACTGCTTGTTAAAAAAGGAAGCGCCATTAAAGGTCTTGAAGATTTGAAGAGCGGCACGAAAGTTCTTGCTGTTAAAGGTTCGACATCAGCAAAGAACATTCGTGAAAAAGCCCCTGACACAACTGTTTTAGAATTTGAAAACTATGCTGAAGCATTTACTGCCTTAAAAGCTGGTCAAGGAGATGCTTTAACGACAGATGATTCTATTCTTTACGGTATGGCTGACCAAGATTCAAACTTTGAGCTTGTTGGCGGAACTTTCACAGAAGAGCCTTATGGAATTGCTGTTAAAAAAGGAAATGAAGAATTAGTTAATGCTATTAACGATGCTTTGAAGAAGTTAAAAGAAACTGGAAAGTATGATGAAATATATAGCAAGTGGATTAAAACTAACTAGTATCAAATGATGTCAGGATGAGCAATTGCTCATCCTGACCACTTTTTATAAAAAGGAGGGGAAATCAGTTTGCTTGATTTTACAATACTTACTGATAATTTAGACACATATTTAGAAGGATTTAAAAATACAGTGTTTTCTAGCATTATGGGACTTATTGGAAGCTTTTTTCTTGGGATTATTGTAGCAGTTATGAGAATTTCCCCATTTAAACCACTAAATTGGCTTGGAACTGCATTTGTTGAGTTCTTCAGAAATATCCCGCTTCTTATTATTGCTTTCTTCTTTTTTAATGGTCTTCCTGCTATTGGTGTAACTTTATCTGGTTTTACTGCTGGTACAATTGCCTTGGCGATTTATACAGCTTCATTCATTGCTGAAGCAATTCGAGCAGGCATTCAATCGATTCCGAAGGGACAAATGGAAGCAGCAAGGTCTTCTGGTCTAACATACTTGCAAGCGATGAATGTAATCATATTGCCCCAGGCAATAAAAATAGTCATTCCACCGATTGGAAACCAGTTTATTAACCTTGTCAAGAATTCTTCTATTTTAGTAATGGTAGCTGGTTTAGATTTAATGTATTTTGGTGATATTATTTCGTCAAATACATTTGTGACATTTGATGTATATATTTTCGTAGCAATCTTTTATCTTGTTTTAACCATTCCATTAAGTCTAGGCGTTGGCTATCTTGAAAAACGCTTGGCTAGAAGCCATTAAGGAGGGGAACTATGGATTTTATTGGAGCTCTCTCAGTCGATCATTTAAAATTCCTCGGTACTGGCTTTATGGTGACGCTTTACATTGCATTTATATCTATTTTCTTGAGCTTTATCATTGGAATCGTTATAGGAACTTTACGATATGCTAAAATCTCAGTATTATCAAAAGTCATAGCAGTGATCGTAGAAACCATTCGAAATACTCCGCTATTGTTAATCATTTTCTTTACCTTTTTTGCACTGCCGGAAATTGGGATCAAAATGAGTAAGCCTGTAGCTGCCATCACTGCATTGACAGTATTTACATCAGCCATGCTATCTGAAATTGTAAGGGGCGGATTAAATTCTATTGATAAAGGTCAAATGGAGGCTGCCCGGTCATCAGGGCTAACATATATTCAAGCATTATTTAAAATAATCATGCCTCAGGCCTTAAGAAGAATGGTACCTCCGATTGTAAGTCAATTTATTTCTTTACTTAAAGATACATCACTATGCGTAATTATTGCTTTACCAGAACTGATGCGTAATGCTCAGATTATCTATGCACAAAATATTAATTATATAATTCCGATATTTATCGTTATTTCAATCATGTATTTTGTTGTGAACTATGGCCTGTCATTAGTTGCACGAAGGCTGGAAAGCAGACAAGTATAATAAATGAGTGTCAATCAACCGATTTTCTTTGCAAGTTAGAGAATCGGTCTTTTCATTTAAGAAAACCTAAATTAATCATTGTTAATGAAAAGAAAGCAAAAATGATTGACTTTTTCTAAAAAATTAATATAATAGAACATATACTTAATAAACGATCTGATAGTTCAGCGGGAGAACACTACCTTGACAGGGTAGGGGTCGGGGGTTCAAATCCCTCTCAGATCATTGGGTGCCAAACCCGTAGAAACCCTTCGGAACAAAGGGTTTCCGTATAAAAGACCACTTCTTCGGAAGTGGTCTTTTTTTTGCTTTATTTAATTGTATTTTTGTGTATTGATAATAGATTTAATATCATAATCAATAATTTTTTTAAATGTAAGAGTCCTATATTCACAATTTATTTTCTTCTCTTAATTGTGGGCAATTTGTAAGAAGTTTTTGTAATCGGTTCAACTCTATCTTTATTTGATTAAGCTCTGTTTTTTAAGAGTAGAAAATTTCAGCTAATTTCTCTGTACTCAAAGAAATATCCAACCAAAAGATTTAAAATTACTATATAAATCATTGCAACAATTTGTTCATGAATGGATTGTCTCTATTCACTGAGTACATAAAAAGTCAGTTAGTAAATTTGATAACAAACTAATTAAAACAAAGCGATTCGAATAAAGCAAAATGGGCTATTAAGATGTAAAAAAATGGAATATACGGACGAATAGGTACATGTAAAATGATATGAGATTATATTAGGAGAACTACTTTCTCATAGTACGTATATGTTGTTCCATTTTTGATATTTTAAATCTAGGCAAGTGCTACTCCAATATACTGATAAACCTGTATGCACTATCAACTCGTCACATGTTGAGTGCTTTCACTTCTAGTTTTAAGAAAATAATGATGAGGTTGTGTGTAAAAAATTCTCTCTGCTCGTAAAGTGGAGAGACTTTTTTTGTACTGAATATTTAAGGCTAGGAAGTAGATTTAAGGACCAACTAAATATAAGGCAAAAAAATATGCGGACTGAATATAGGCATCAACCATAAATATTATTTTAGCAACATATTAAAATGCTTCAACGCAAAATAGGCTCTTTGTTTAGTAACAGAGACCTAAAAAAAGCATATTTTGTTGAAGAGAGTACACATCGTATCGAATGATTTCGTTTACACAGAACTGGCATTGACTTTTCAACTCTCTATACAAGTTTAGCCCAAATAATTAAAGACAATGGGGAGGGAAAAAACAAAATGTTTCAAAATGAGCTGCAAGGGTTGGGAATCGACCCTTATCAAGTTGGTCAGTTAGTTCCTATGGACATTCAGAGTCAGGACCTGCACATGATGAGCAGGCGTTGTGGAGGCTGTGGATTCCGTTGCGGTGGCTGTGGAGGCTTCCGTTGTGGAGGATTTCGTTGTGGTGGTTTTGGCTGCTTTGGCTGTGGAGGCTGTGGAGGCTGTGGTGGCTGCTTCGGTTTCAGTTGTTTCGGCTTTGGTCTCGGGTTTAGCTGTTTCGGTTTTATTTAATTGTTTTGGCAGTTTGAGCTGTTTGGCGCCTGGTAATTTCCTAAAGAAAAAATTAATATTGTGAATCAAAAATGCCCCTGCGTAATTTGCTGGGGCACTTCTTAAATTTAAAGAAAGTATATAACTTTGAGAATTGTCCAGCTCTAGCGCCCTTCGCTCTTCTCGCTACGATAAGTCAAGCACGAATGCGCCTCCGGCTCCTTCGTGTTTCCTTTATCTAATTTGAGCGCTCCAGGCCATACGCCGTTGAACAGGGCGCTTCCGCTTTTCTTTTTATCATATTGGACAAAAAATCGTACATAAACTGATAGTGAATAATTAGTACGATTATGAATAAGGAGGAGCTGAATGAAAAAACTGGACTCGTCCTCACGTCTGAAGGCCAAAAGGGATACTTTCTTTATTCCAGATCCAAATGGTGGTGTGTATTTTAGAAACAACTTAAGTTCATTCCGTATGGAAGGCAATACAATCTTTCAATGGATTGAAAAATTACTTCCAATGTTCAATGGAGAACATACAATGGGAGAATTAACAAATGGATTAACTGCCCCTTATCGGGAAAGGGTGTACGAAATTGGAGAAACGTTGCACAACAATGGTTTTGTTCGGGATCTAAGCAAAGAGGATCCCCATCAATTGAATCGAAACATTCTTGAAAAGTATGCTTCACAAATCGAATTTATAGAGAATTTTATGGAATCTGGTGCGTACCATTTTCAAGAATACCGTCAGGCGAAAGTTCTGGCTGTTGGCTCTGGCCCCTTTATGGTTTCATTGGTTTCCGCGTTAATCGAATCAGGTCTGCCCAAATTAAATGTCATGGTCACAGATTCCATTCCAACTAATTGGCAGAGGCTACATGAACTGGTGCAAAATGCACGTAAGACTGATTCCGAAGTCGAGATAAAGGAAGTACCCTTTCATAAAGACGCGGGGAGCAGTTTCTGGAGAGAAGCAATTCAGCCTTATGATTGGATTCTATACGTCTCGCAGGATGGCAATATAAATGAGCTAAGGGACCTTAATCTGGTTTGCAAAGAAGAAAAGAAGGCATTTATGCCATCCATCTATTTAGATCAGGTGGGGCTATCCGGCCCATTTGATCAACCAGATACAGATGGATGTTGGGAGTCTGCATGGCGCAGAATCCATCACTCAGCCTTAAAAAAAGATCTTCAGCCTCAATCCTTCTCTTCAACAGCGGGATCGATTCTGGCAAATGTTTCTGTATTTGAATTTTTCAAAAGGGCTACAGGGATTGCAGATTCTAATGAGAGTCATCAAATTTATATGCTTGATCTTGAGACCCTCGAAGGAGACTGGCTGTACTTCATCCCACATCCATTGGGTACGTCTAAACGTGATACTCTAAGACTGGTGGAGGATTTTGATTTACGCCTCAAACAAGAAACGGACAGAAATGAACCATCGAGTGACCTCTTAGAGTATTTCAGTAGACTAACGTCAGAAGAAATAGGAATTTTCCATACCTGGGAGGAACGAAATTTACCCCAACTTCCACTTGCACAGTGCTATGTTCAAGCAGTTAACCCCTTTTCAGAGGGACCGGCAGAGCTGCTTCCTGAAGTTGTCTGTGCTGGACTATCACATGAGGAAGCAAAAAAAGAGGCTGGGCTTACGGGCATTGAAATGTATGTTTCACAAATGATGAATTTCCACGATCTGGGATACAATCATAAGAAAAATAAGGTGGGTGCGAACATACCTGAGGAATTTATAGGCATCGGTGCTGGAGAAACAATCGCAGAGTCTGTTTGTAGAGGCCTTCAAGTATATTTAGATGAAGAATTGAAAAAAAGAAAGGTCGATCAGCAGAGTGCGGTTTATCGTATGAAGTTGGGAGCCCTAGAAGATAAGCGATGCAGATTTTATTATAATGCCCTGACCACCTTAAATGGTGCTCCAACAATTGGTTTAAAAGAGGATGTACTAGGTTTCCCAGTGGTATGGGTAAGGTCGAATGGCCGTTGGCACAAAAGCGCAGGTTTAAATACAACATTGGCATTACGAAATGCATTGGAACAATCGCTTTTGGATGCTCAAAACCAAGTGAATTCCACAGTAAAGCAAGAGATGGAGTCAACAGTTTTTCTGGGAGAAAACGAAAGCAAACTGGATATCCCATCTTGTGATGAAATGACGTCTCAGGAGCTATTACAATCTTCTATTCAGGTATTAAACCGGAACCGCATGCGGCTAGTAATCTATGACTTAGCCTTTGAGCCGTTTTTAAAACAAGAGCTGGCAGGGGTGTTTGGTGTTCAGGTTCAAGAGGGGGGATACTAATGGCTGCTTATATACTTATAGATGGTGAGGGTTTATTAGCGGAATATGTCTATGAGCAATTGTCCCCAAACTATCTTGTTAGGCGCCAAAGCATTCTTGAAGAGGTTCCCGAAAATACAGAATTAGTTCTTGTGCTGCACGATACCTGGAAACCATCCGTTCATCAAAAAGCGGAAGAGAGGTTAAGGGCCTTAGGTATTCCGTGGCTTCGGGGTTTCGTTTCGTTTGGTGAGGGAATTATTGGTCCATTTGTACGCCCTGATGTACCGGGGTGTTCTCATTGTGCTGACATACGACTATTGTTAGCTGGACCTGATCGCAAAGAGATGTTGGGACTTCGGGTGAAAATGGCAACAGGAGAAGGTTTACTTCGTGATGCATGGGCATCACGAACCGGACTATCGCAAATGGCGATCTTGATTAGCAACGAAGTGATGAAGATAATTCAAGGAGAACAAAGCTTCTTAGGAGAACGGGTAATAATAACAAATCTGAAAACGTTAACGATCTCCAGCCATTTTTTCTTGCCAGATCCGTTGTGCCCAATGTGCAGTCCATTACCTAAAGACACAGCTGAATTAGCGAAAATCAGGTTAGAAGCTAGTCCTAAATTGGAGCCTTCTGGTTACCGATGCCGTTCGATAGATGAATTAAAAAACGTGCTAGTCCAAAATTATCTGGATTATCGTACTGGGATCATGAATGGGAAAATGCAGGATTCCAGGCTGCCGTTCGCTGATGTTTTAGTGAACATGCCGTTGTTTGATGGGGACGAGGGAGTAGCAGGTAGGTCTAATTCCTATGAAATGAGTGAGCTAACTGCCATTTTAGAGGGTTTGGAGAGATATTGCGGAATCGAACCTCGCGGGAAAAGGAAGGTAGTTCGTGATAGTTATCAAAATTTGGCGGATAAAGCACTAAATCCTGCAAAGGTAGGTTTGCATGAGAAGGAGCAGTATTCAAAGCCACATTTTCCATTTGAACCATTTCATCCTGATAAACCAATGAATTGGGTCTGGGGATATTCATTTTTACAAGAACGCCCTATTCTTGTTCCGGAGTTACTGGCCTATTACAGTTTGGGATATGGAGAGGGATTTGTTTATGAGACTTCCAACGGTTGTGCTTTAGGAGGGACTATAGAGGAGGCCATTTTCCATGCTATTATGGAGATCGTCGAGCGAGACTCATTCTTATTAACCTGGTATGCACAACTCCCCCTTCCACGTCTTGACCTTAGTTCTGCGAACGATAAAGAATTGCAGTTGATGGTTAGCCGCATAAATGAGGTGGCTGGTTATGACCTGCATTTTTACAATTCGACGATGGAACATGAAATTCCGAGCGTTTGGGCAGTGGCAAAAAACAGAAGATCCAAGGGTACAAATCTTATTTGTGCAGGCGCAGCTAATCCTGATCCTGTAAAGGCAGTAAAAAGTGCGATTTACGAGCTTGCAGGAATGATGTTTAGGCATGACGAAATATTGGAGAATAATCGACAGAAATATGAAGCGATGTTACAGGATCCGTTTGCTGTGCGTACCATGGAGGACCATGGCATGCTATACGGACTAAGAGAAGCGGAGGAGAACTTAAGCTTTTTATTGGATGAGAATCGCCCTTTACGTACATTTGATGAGGAATTTAAATGCCCGCCGGTGAATGCTGATTTGAAGGATGATGTTGAGGATATTCTAAATAGGTTCCGAAGATTAGACTTGGAAGTCATTGTGGTTGACCAAACATCTCCTATAACCAAAAGGAACGGTTTAGTTTGTGTAAAGGTAATAATTCCTGGAATGCTGCCAATGACATTTGGACATCACCTTACACGTATAAAAGGTCTTGAACGTGTACTAAACGTACCTGTAAAACTCGGGTTTAAAAACCATCCGTTAACATATGAACAGTTGAATCCATATCCCCACCCTTTTCCATAACTGCAAGAGTAGGAGGGTTTCAGTTGGATCTAGATACATTCCTATACAATTTGCATTTTGACACTGATAAACTTCTTTCGCCAGATTGGCAACCGGATTGGGAAGACGCACCACTTCCCTATAAACTGTACCGTGGCTTACCAGAGATTCCACTTACCGCAGATATACCGTTAACTCTCAAAGGGAGAGAAGCTAATTCAATACCCAGCCTGGAGGAGTTTGGTCATTATTTATGGTATGTATATGGTCTTACTCGATACTCTCAAACTGCTTTCATTGAGGGCATAGGGGAAAAAGCTGATGTAAGCTACGCCCAGTTGTTTCGCAGATTTGTTCCCTCTGGCGGAGCGTTGTATCCAAATGAATTATATGTGTACTTAAAGTTGGAGGATGTACCAGAGGGAGTTTACCATTACGATGTTGCACACCATCGCCTTTTATTGTTGCGAGAAGGCAACTATGATTCCTACCTATCCAGAAGTCTTGGAAATCGTTATAATCTTTCAGACTGTTTTGGTACTGTTTTTGTATCGACGGTTTTTTGGAAAAACTTTTATAAATACAATAATTTCTCATACAGGTTACAAGGGTTAGATGCAGGCGTGCTAATTGGGCAATCGTTGGAAGTGGCGGGTAGGACGGGGTTCTCAACACAGGTATGTTACCAATTTTTGGATCGTCCTATCAATCATTTGCTTGGGCTATCTGAACAGGATGAAAGTGTATATGCTGTGATTCCATTATCTATTTATAATGTGGATCAATTTAATCTAGAAAAAAATATTTCTGCAAAGGAATTGTCCAGAGAAGTTCCATTGCTCAAGCATGTAACATATAACCGTTCAAAGAGAGTTATTGATTACCCATTACTGAAAGAGATCAATGAAGCCTCAATGTTGGAGACAACACATTCATTTGTGAACATAAAAAAAGATAATCCTCTTAACACTGCATTAGGTTCAGAGTTAATCATGCTGCCATTTACGGAGGCAATTTCATACGATCTCGCATCTGTTTGCAGAGAGCGGCACTCTCCTGATATTGATTTTATGATAGGGAAAGTCAGTCAAACAAAAGTATCTACTTTGTTAAAAGAGACTTTTTCATTTTCATATCAAAAAGACCTTAACAACACACAGGGGAATCTTGAGACTGGTTTAAATTTGTATGGCACTTTTTATAACGTGGAAGGTGTTCAAGATGGTGCTTATGCCTATGATATAAGTGCTCATGCACTTCGGAGAATATCTAAGGGGGATTTCCGGGAGTATATGCAAAATTGTTTAACAACGCCAATTGTAAATCTGTTTCAGGTACCGCTCTGTCTGCATGTAGTTGGAGAGAAGGACCACCTCAAAAAGGAACTGGGCTATAGAGGATACAGAATTCAACAGATGGAAGCAGGTATACTTCTGCAAAGGCTACTCTTGACAGCATGTGCCCTAGAGATGGGGGGACACCCACTATTAGGATTCGACTCGAACCAAAGTGATGAACTTTACGGAGTCAATTCGAAAGAAAAAACAAGCCTTATACAAATCCCTGTCGGTCCATACCTTCCCCGCGTCTGGTTAAAAGGAAGTTTGAATAGCTAGAAGTGGAGGCTGGGACAAAACCCACCTCTGACATCTAAAAAGCCGTTGAAATTTTACGACGAGTAAAATTTCAACGGCTTTCATTACGTAGTGAACGAAAAACGCCGAAACAAATTGTGAAGCAAGTGTATGACTGGATCACACGCAAACAGAAGTACGAAAAGGATTTTGAGGTTTTCGGCACACGTAACAGTTATTCGAAAACAGACAAAGATGCAACATTTATGCGAATGAAAGACGATTACATGCAAAATGGACAACTAAAACCTGGCTTTAATGTACAAATCGCAACAGAAGGACAATACACATTAGCGGTACGGTGTTTTCGCTAACCCAACGGATACGAAAACATTGACATCATTTCTTGACCAAATCGAAGAACAGTACTTTGAATTACCGGAACATATCGTGGCGGATGCCGGTTACGGCAGTGAACAGAATAATGAAGATATTCTTTCGAAGCGTAAAAGAACGCCATTGATTACATTCAATCACTACTTAAACGAGCAGAAAAGAAAATTTCAAAACGTTTAAAACAAGTAACTGGGCTTATAATGGAACAAGTGATACGTACACGTGTCAGAATGAGAAGCAACTTACATTTCAATACATTTCAATACAATTCAGTACGTACAGATAAAACAGGATTTCAGCGCCAATTTAAAATCTATGCATGTGAAGACTGTACAGGTTGCCCATTGCGAAAGTTTTGTACAAAAGTGCAAGAAGGTACAAACCGTAAGCTCATAGTAAACGAGAAATGGGAGCAAAAAAAGAATATGTACGAAACAAGCCTTCAGAAGAAAAAACAGGTTCAATTTACCTTCAACATAAAATCGATGTAGAACCAGTTTTTGGGTTCTTGAAGGCTAATTTAGGTTTCACTCGATTTTCTGTTCGAGGAAAGTCAAAGGTTGAAAACGAAATGGGTCTCGGATTAATGGCCGTCAATTTAAGAAAATATGGGGCAAAAGTGTAAGATCTTGCCCCATATTGTGAAATGAAATGAGAAAAGTGAAATCTGCATTGCGATTTCACTTATTTCAAATATAGAAGCTAGTTTTGTCCCAGCCTCATCAAATTTAATTCCTAAACAGAGTCTACCGCAACAGGTTCTTCTTTCGGTTTTTCTTTTCTTGTAGGGATGACCAAATTTAAAATAACAGTAGCTAAGGCCCCTACTGTAATCCCAGAGGATAAAATATAATTTGCCCAATCAGGAGTACTATATAGAACCTCTTTAGGCAGGATTGAAACGGCTATTGTTAATAAGATAGGCATTCCGATGATGATCATATTGCGGTCATCAATTATAATTGGCTGAATCACCTTTATGCCATTTGCAACAATCGCAACACAAACAATTCCAAAAACCCCGTTTATGACAGGCTCCGGTATGCAAGTAATTGCTGTAGAAAGCTTTGGTACGAGACCTAGGCAAATTAAAATCACTCCACTAGCCATGATTACTAATCTGCTCGCAACACCAGTGATTGCCAAAAGCCCGGCATTAGATGAGTAGCCAGTCATTGGTGTACTACCAACTAATGCACCAACAAAGCAGCCAAGACCCTCACCAAAAGAAGCCCTATTTAATCGCTTTTCATCAAGCTCTTTCCCCGTAACCGTCGAAACGACAAACCATGTTCCAGTTGTTTCAATTAAAATGATTAAATAGACGAATACCATCGTTATGATGGCGCTTACATCAAATACAGGACTTCCAAATGGAAGGAGGGATGGAAACGAGAACCAGCTTGCATCCCTAACAGGTGAAAAATCAACACTGCCAAATAAACTTGCAGTCATCGTTCCGACAGCAATGGCTATGATGACAGAAACTAAACGAAAAAATGTTCCGATCCCTTTTAACCTGGGGCCAAGAAGCATGCAAGAAATTAAAACTCCCGCGGAAACTGCCGCGACAAGAATGTTTTCCCCGATGTTCCCTGGTGAATGATAAATGTTATTAAGGCCAATAGGCATTAAGGCAATTCCTACAATAATGATAACTGTCCCGCCAACAAGAGGCGGAATAAACTTTCTAACAGCTTTTGCAAACCATTTTAATGGATATCCGATTACTGCAATAATGATTGCCCCAGGAATTAAACTTCCTGCGATGGCACCAAGCCCTAGTTTCCCGCCGATTGCGGCAATGGCTCCAATAGGCACATATGAAGGCCCCTGTACAACTGGCAGCTTAATTCCTGCACCAGTCTGAATTAATGTGGCAATGCCTGTTCCAAGAAAACACATTTGAATGAAGAAAGAGGTATTTTCTGTACTTAAGGCAAGAAGGCCAGCGATAATGATAGGAGCAATATACAAATCCATTGCCAGAACATGCTGTAAACCAAGGACAAAGGCTTTGCCATAGCCAATCCTATCATCTACACCGATAATAATCCCATTTTCTGGTTTTTTGTCCATTCGGTGTCCCCCTTAAAATATTGTGTTATTAAGCTATTCAGCTTGTTTAAAATAAATACGCTATTAATTTAAAAATTTAGAATATTTAAAATAAAAATTGATGTTTGTGATTTTTACTGAATACTTGCCATATTCTCTTAATAATAATAATTAAGAACTGAAAAAAGAGAGATCAAATTTGTTGAATTATTAATCTCTCAAAAAATCCCAATCTATTTAATTATTTCAAACTATTACGTATTAGTAATTTTCTTAACTGGATTGTATCGATCGCGTATTTTCTCTTTTTATTTGGAATAATTAAATTTAGGCTAACTCTAGCCATTGCTCCAACTGTGATCCAATAAGATAAAATATTGTTCGCCCAATCTGGAGTACTGTAAAAATCTTCTTTAGGTAAAATTGTAACTGCAATTTTTAAAAGGATAGGCATTTCAATTACGAACTGAACGAAAACCATTGTAATAATTACATATGAGGGGGAGATAAGATGATTCAAGATAAAGTTTTGCTGGAGGACTGGATTGTGACATGCCGTTCTGAAGATGTAAAGGAAAAGCCAATTCAGATTATTCTGATGGGAGAACGCTTAGCCATTTTTAGAAATAGTGAAGGGGTCCATGCTTTTAGAGATTTATGTATCCATAGGGGGGCGGCTTTGTCGCTTGGCGAGGTGAAAAATGATTGTATTGTATGTCCTTATCATGGCTGGGAATATAACCACGACGGTGAATGTGTGAGCATTCCTCAACTGCCTGAAGGAAGAGCAATCCCAAAAAAAGCAAAAGCTGAGTCATATGCCTGTATGGAAAAATACGGATTTGTTTGGGTGAATTTAGCGAATAATAACCCGGAGTTTTTTCGATATGAAGAAATGGAAGGCACTGCTTTCCGTAATGTGATTTGGGGACCGCAGGAGGTTCAGGCTAAGCCGCCGCGAATCATCGAAAACTTTCTCGATGTAGGACATTTAGCTGTCCTTCATGAGGGATATCTTGGCGCAGCAAGCCATCGTGTGATTCAAAATTACTTTGTTCATAAAGAAAATGGCAGAATCTATACCGATGAGATTCCCATCTATCAGCCTGATCCGGATGGATCTGGAAAACCAAAATACGTATACTACACGTATGAAATTATGCGCCCTTTAACGGTCAAATTTACAAAAAGAGACCATGAAAATAACACAGAAATGACAATTGTTCTAACTGTCAGACCAGTTAATGAAAATGAATCCGTAGCTTATGGAATCCTTTCCTTTGATTACGAAACTGGTTTAACCGATGAAGAAATAGTCAAGTTTCAAAATGAAATTTTCGCTCAAGATAAACCGGTAGTAGAAAACCAAAAACCGGAGGAACTTCCGCTTGATCTTCAAGTTGAACTTTCCCTTATCTGTGATCGAATGAGTATTGCTTACAGACAGTATTTGAAAGAGTTTGGTGTTGTATTAGGTACAGCTTAATAGAAAAATGGCGAAACTCATCATTTCAGATAGTGATGGGTTTTATTTTTTGTCGTTTCTTAATATGAACGTAAAAGGAATTATGATTTTATCATAATTGTCTTCATTAATAAATTGGGAAAGAATGAGTAATTATACATATAGTCTAAAATCGGTGATTAAAAATGAACAAACAAAAACAGCATGTCATCGATACTGCTCATTATTTATTTATCGAAAAAGGTTTTCAAGCGACGTCCATTCAAGATATTTTAGGTTGCAGGGGAATTTCCAGAGGGACTTTTTAGAATTACTTTTCCTCAAAGAGTGAATTGTTAATCTTGGTATTTAAATGGCTCCAAGAGAAGTTAGAGAAAGAGCGCAATCAGCTGCTTATGGGTCAGGACCTAAGTGATTGATATATTTTGCAAAAAGATTATTTTAAGAATGCAAAATAATAAATAACGAGCAAAAATATCGATGCATTTACGGACTAAATTGTCTCGTTGGTGTAGACAGTCAATTTGGCACGCCAATATGGTTCCTAGATGAAAAGGAGAAAAATCCGTATGACCGATTAATAGAGTATATTGAATCCTCTTAAGAGGCGGAAGAATGGATGGAAGCCATTCTAATAGAATTGGAAGAATTGATAGCAATGTAGGATGGGTAATCCCTATTTTTTTACTCAGAAAGAAATGAGGCTTTTGGGGGCATCGAACCCTCAAAAGTTGGCTGCGCAAGAAAACCGGTAAGCTCCATCTCGTTAAGCTGCAGGAAGCTGGAACCTATGGAGCTTTTCTATTGGCAGTTGCCGGCATCGAACCGGCGACTGCCAACCAATGCTGATTCCTCCGGGATCTATTCGCCCCGGGAACGCTCGTACCAAGTTTCTTAATGATGATGTCCCAATGGCGCGTACGTTCTACCCCGGCTACTGTTATCATATATCCATATAAAAAATGGTCAACCAGAAATATTTTCTGGCTGACCTTATAATATGAAAGGGTGAGATTGTTAAGTAATACAGGTAGAAAATGGTCAAACTATTTTATTAAAACTAAACTTAAATCTGCTGGGTAAGAATCCATTTTAATCAAATGATTTTTCAAAATGGATTCTTTTATTCATTTGGATAAAAAATCTGGTACAATCTATACCCATTGAATACTTGAAACACAGTTTGTCAACAAAATAGTAAAACACCAATTAATTCTAAAAAATATTATAGAGATACCTTATTGTTAAATACTTTAACAGCAGCCTCTGCAACATGAACATCATGGGGAACGGTACTGCCGCTAACACCCACAGCACCAACCACTTTTCCATCATTGAATAGAGGGATTCCTCCGCCGAAAACGACAAGACGTCCACTGTTTGTTGTATTTAAACCATAAAGCTCAGCTGCAGGAACCGTCGCATCGGCTAAGTTTGCAGAAGGCATTTTTAACGCAACAGACGTCCAGGCCTTATTTTGGGCAATTTCGATGCTAGCTAACCAAGCATCATCCATTCGGTGAGTAGCAATTAGATTTCCACCCTCATCCACTACTGAGATAACCATGGAAACACCAATTCTTTTTGCTTCTTCTTCAGCACCTGCAATAATTTCTTTGGCTAGCTCTAATGTGATTTTGCTCATCTTAAAGAACCTCCTAATTTTTTTTATTAGATAACAGGGATTAGTAAATACATTTTTTTTACTTAAAAAATGCCTTTTGTCTCAAAATTTACTCACTGGTTTTAGAGAATGCTTCTGACAGACTTTATTTATTTAAAAAATCCGTGGGGGTCAATAACAAATTTCTTGGAAGCACCCTGATCAAATTCGGCATATGCTGCTGGTGCTTGATCCAATGAGATCAGCGTTGCATTTACAGCTTTGGCGATTTGCGCTTTTCCGCTAAGGATAGCCATCATTAAGTCACGGTGATAGTTCATAACCGGTGTTTGACCCGTCACAAAGGTATGTGCTTTGGCCCAGCCGAGCCCCAAACGGACCTTCAATGTACCGATTTTCGCATCATCATCGATCGCCCCCGGATCACCAGTAACATACAGACCTGGAATTCCAAGCCTTCCTCCGGCACGTGTTACATCCATAATCGAGTTTAATACAGTTGCTGGAGCTTCACCGGCTCCTGCACCATGTCCATGGGCTTCAAAACCGACGCAGTCAATTGCGCAATCCACTTCGGGAATGCCTAAAATTTGTTCGATTTGTTCTCCAAGATTTGGATATTCTTTTAGGTTTACCGTTTCACAGCCGAAGCTTCTAGCTTGGGCAAGCCGCTCGCTATTCAAGTCACCAACGATAACAACAGAGGCGCCAAGAAGTTGCGCAGAATGGGCAGCAGCCAAGCCAACAGGTCCGGCTCCAGCAACATATACGGTAGAACCAGGCTTCACACCAGCGCTTACCGCACCGTGATAACCAGTTGGAAAGATATCGGAAAGCATCGTTAAATCAAGAATTTTTTCCATGGCTTGTTCTTTATCTGGAAATTTCAATAATTGAAAGTCTGCATATGGTACCATTACATACTCGGATTGCCCTCCGACCCAACCGCCCATATCCACATAACCATAAGCGGAGCCGGGACGATCAGGGTTAACGTTCTCGCAAATGTGAGTGTTGCGTTCTTTACAACTACGGCAACGGCCACAAGCAATATTAAATGGAACAGATACAAGATCTCCTTTTTTTATAAATTCAACATCGCGTCCTACCTCAATGACTTCACCCGTGATCTCATGACCGAGAACAAGTCCCGAAGGAGCAGTCGTCCGACCGCGAACCATATGCTGATCACTACCACAAATATTGGTCGTAACAACTTTAAGAATAACCCCATGTTCACACTTACGGCCGACATTTAAAGGATTTACTCCCGGTCCGTCTCTTAGGATCAAATCTGGGTAGCTAATATCTTCAACGGCTACACTTCCAGCACCCCTGTAAACTACTGCTCTATTTCCTGCCATTCTTCCGTCCTCCATTCTACTTAGCTTACGATTTAGGTTATCATTTCGATAGAGTGTTTTTTAGGATGTTCCACCCTAATTTATTAAAATTCCAAATCTTAATATTCCCTATCTTAAATTTATTCTAAAAAATAAACCTTTTTTATGGAAGAACGCACTTTTTTGTGAGAAGGTTACTAAAAGGATACTTTTAGACTGCAGAGAAGAGGAGGTTACTTAATGGATGATTTACGGAGAGAAGTTAGGAAGAAATTAAAAAATGGAGAATTTAATTGTGAAAAAGAATTGACATTATCCCTTATTAGCGGCAAGTGGAAAATAACGATTATTTACTATTTAGGAACTGATGGTACCTTACGATTCAGCGAAATTAAGCGTCTATTTCCAAAAATCACACACAAGGTATTGACAACTCAGATTAGAGAATTAGAGGAAGATGGTATTGTTCATCGGAAAGTATTCCCTGAAGTTCCACCAAGAGTGGAATATTCATTAACAGAATTAGGCCAAAGTTTAATGCCTGTCATTTTAAAGATGTACGATTGGGGGAAACAAAATATAAAATCCTTCTCTAAATAGGGAAGGTATATAATACTTTTCATAAAAGAAATCATGAAGAGAATAAACAATAATAGGTAACATTTAGATTGCATTAGAGTATCTAACACAATCAGGGCTCGATAAGTGAATAAATCCCAATTTCTCATTAGTGAACACTGAGAGATTGGATTTTATTATTTGTAATCAATATCGTTGTAAACGGTGTTTTCCTGACTGTATCTTTATTTAGGCAGCCTATTTAAAAGATGTAGATATACCAGAAATAATGAATCCTATGTTAACAGCTACAAAAGCTGGTGTTCGTGATAGTTTTTTAGGAGTCGATAGTAATGTTCTTGAGACACTGCTCCACCGTCCTGTAACGCCAATTAACGTAGCATTGAATAAATTAATTCTTTCTCTAAAAAAATAATAATTATCAACCAACCTACTCATTGCACATCCTGCTCTAGTACTCTTAGGATGGTCACCAGGAAGTTAAACCAGCTGTCAAACAGGACATAAGAAGCCTGTGCATCCGGTTTTAGGGCTTGTTTTAGAAGAGCTTGCAAAGTTTCCGAAGATTTCTTGATCGCCTCTTTTCTGCGCTGGTATCCGGCAGTTCGTCAATACTATCATTCATTTCAACGTAATGATTGCTTTTCTTATTGAAACCGAGCAAGGAAAAGCAGAGCGGAAAAAACGTATTCCCGTCTGACCAGCCTAAGGTAAGCATACGAAACCCACGAACATACCTGTTCTTCGTATGATCATGCACATTGGCTAAAAGTTCTATTGGTATGCTACGAGCACGTGAAAATAGGGAATCATAAAAGATAAGGACCTTGACACGATCTTTTTCTGTTAATGGATCGACCTTTGTCTGAATCAAACCACAGCTAAGAACTAGCAAGAACTTTCGCCAATTGTAGCGACTGGAATTGAGGAAGCGATAAACTGTATCCTTTCCGGGACGGTCAGTTGAATCTTCCTTTTGTAAAGTCTGATAGAGATTCTTCTTGCTAAACACCAACAGAAAAATAAACTTGAGCAATTCAATGCAGGTAAAAACGGAATCCTTGTAAAAATTGGATTGCTTTAACAACGCTCCGATACGTTGTTCCTTTAAAAAACGAACCACTTTTGATGTGAGTTGTTGTTAAGAAGCCCAGGAATTTGGTTTGATAGACATGGAAAACATCCTTCCTCGGTTAAATTGATTGATAAATCAAAATAGTAGAATTATATTGACAATTGTTAATGAATTGCTATACTATTAACTAAAGAAAAGAGCAAGGGGGGTTCGTGGAAGCAGTGTCAAGCTCTCAAACCAGCGTTCTGCGGACCAATTTGATGAAGGTGTATAACCAAGTCAATCAGGAGATTTTTGGTCTGGGAGTACGAAAACAAAAAATTGAGATTTATCAAGACAAAATTATTTACTTTAGCGAACACAAGCGCTTGCCAACGCTGGAGGTCTTGACCAAAAACCATCCAGAGCTGGTCAAACAAATGGACAATGCGATTGTGTCAGAGTTCAAGATTTTACTAAAAGAGCAGTTGGAGAACGAAGTTGATTTGAACATCTCTACTGTGCTGATGGACTACGACCCCAAAATGGAGTTGGCGGTCACAACGGTTTACAGAGAGAATCCATTACCATAATTGCATACATGCAATGGATACGATAGCCAACATATGTGCACTGATATTTGCGGGCCGTCTTATCTAGATGATAAATTCGGTCGCGTGCGAACTGTCTAACGGGGAGTATGAAGCCGTAGAAGAGAAAAGGGAAACTAATCCTTTTTATTCTACGGCTTTTTATTGTGTCTTGGAAAGGGGTGAGCAGCAAAAAGGAGAGAAAGAGATGCAAAAACAAGATGAACACATGTGATGCAGTGAACTTTTCGAAAAATAGGGAGGTTGTATAAGATGACAGCAGAAAAAATGTTTGATCCGGTATTGATTAATGAGTGGTATGCGGTGATGCGTGAATCCCAATTGACCGACAAACCAGTAGGGATAAAAGTTTTAGGTGAGCGCGTAGTGATTTTCCGCAACAGTGAAGGGGTACATGCGTGGAAGGATTTGTGTATCCATCGCGGGGCGATGTTCTCCAAAGGTGGGTATGTGGAGAAAGACCGACTGGTTTGCCCATACCACGGCTGGCAATACAACTCAAAAGGAAACTGTGTCTGCATTCCAGCACAACCGGAAAAAGCTATCCCACTAAAGGCGCTGGCGAAAGTATTTCATTGTGAAGTAAAGCATGGATTGGTCTGGGTGAACATGGGTGAGCCAATAGTGGGAGTGCCACCGTTTGAAGAGTCTAATAATCCCGCATTCCGAACGGTGCAGAGCGGTCCATATATTATCGAGGCGATGGCCCCAAGGATTCTCGAAAACTTCATGGATTTTGCCCATTTGATGTTCGTCCATAGAGGATTGATAGGCGATCCGTCTGAGCCGAAAGTGCAAGAATATAAGGTACACATGGAGAAAGGCTGGCCTTGCACCGAAGATGTGCTGATTCTGCAACCCAATTCTGATGCAAGCGGTAAAGAAGCGAAAAACTACATTGTCAAAGAGGCCTTGCGTCCGTTTACCGCACGCTTGCGTAAGACCAATTCGGTAACAGGCGATATTATCTCGATTATGATTACAGTAAATCAAATGGAGAAGCATAAAGCGCAGGCGTTCTGCGTCATCTCCCGCAATTTTGCCCACGACGTTCCAAATGAGGAGTATGAAAAGTTCCAAGATCTGACAATGAGTCAGGACATAGAAATTCTGGAAGGGCAGAAGCCGGAAGAGTTGCCGCTTGATCTGCAAGCGGAATTGAGTTTGAGGTGTGACCAAATGTCGATTGCCTATCGCAAATGGTTGAATGAGTTGGGTATCACTATTGGCACGGCTTAACTACAAGTAATAAAAAAATCGAATGTCCGGGCGTAGCCTTCAAATGCCGCGCCCGCAACTTAATAGAGAAATAATGGGGTAGTTGAAAAATATGGTAAGTCATCCTCATCGGGTAGGAATGGTGGATTGTGGAATTAGTCCGGAAGAAAAAAACTGCTTTCTTGGAAATTGCTAGGCAAATTCACACGGTAAAAGATTTATTTGATAAGCGGCCGGAAGATTTTAAATGGGTTAGTTAAATTGAAGCCGCTTTTATGGAACAATTAAAATAGACCACTCCATAAGCGCTGGGCTAGAACCCCCAACTTTACGCTGCCAGATATAAGGTTATATAATAGTTATTGCAAGTTGAAAAAAGACTTTTTTATGGGAAATTAGTCTCTATCTAATTTTGACCATATATTTTTCCTTTAAAACAAGATTGCACATTAATTGCACATACTTAATTTTTTAGATTGTATTTAATTTATATAGATTTATTAATTTATACAACAAACTTTGATTTAACAACATTTAATTAATTCAGTTTGTCTTAATT
>NZ_JBALNX010000067.1:47246-59828 GCF_036962035.1 Bacillus sp. JJ1773 | reverse complement strand
GTTTATGTTGCGTATACTATCCATAGAGACTTGGTATTTAGTTGCAATCGAAAACACAGAATCACTCTCTTTAACGACATAAATAAACATGGCAACCCTCTTTTCGAAAATAAGTATTAGTTTAAATATATGTAATTGTTTTTATTGAATGTTGGAAATAAATTAAAGTGAAGGAAATACAAAAAGGGAATCGTTTATAATACATAAATTTTGGAGGAATACAAATTGTCTGATCTCTATTCACGTCTTTCCAAGGATGAAGCTGCGCTTCTTCTAGTGGACCATCAGACCGGACTCATTTCCGGCCTTGTCCGTGACTACGGTGTAGACGAATTCAAGAATAATGTTTTGGCTTTGGCCAATACTGCTAAATTTTTTAATCTGCCCGTCATCATGACCACAAGCTTTGAGAATGGTCCCAATGGACCGCTTATGCAAGAACTCGTCGATCTCTTTCCAAATGCGCCAAAGATCTCTCGACCAGGTCAAATCAACGCCTGGGACAACGAGGATTTCGTCAAGGCGATTGAGGAAACTGGCAAGAAACAACTGATTATAGCCGGTGTGGTGACCGATGTCTGCGTTGCTTTTCCGGCACTTTCCGCAGTGAAGGCAGGTTATGAAGTATTTGCTGTCGCCGATGCTTCCGGAACTTTCAACAAGCAGGTGGCGAACGCCGCATTAATGCGTATGGCTAATGCAGGAGTACAGCTCATGAATTGGTTTAGTGTGGCAAGCGAATTGCAACGCGATTGGCGCAACGACAAAGAAGGATTTGGCGCCCTGCTTGCAGGCCATCTTCCGGGTTATCAAAATGTAATCGGGAGTTATACGGGGGCTCAGCGCGACCTAGGCAATCAATAACTAAATTAACAGTGATTAACTTATCGGATCAAAAACGCAGCAAATTTGCTGCGTTTTTGATTATGAGAGGTTTAACTTGATTTCTATTCAGTTGAGTGGTAAAGTGATAATTAGGTTAATGTTAGGGAGGGGAAACGAGTTGCGTAATAATACGATGGGGTCTTTAATATGGTTACGCTTAATGCGTTTTACGAACCGCAGTAACCAGCTTTCGAATGATTTTTTAAAGCGTTTTGATATTACAACAGCACAATTTGATGTGCTCGTGCAAATACAAGTTTATCAGCCGCTAACGCAAATGGAGCTAGCTGATAAAGTAACAGTTACGCAAGGTGGTATTTCCCGAATGCTTGTACGGCTTGAAAAAGAAGGTTATATAGTGCGCAAGCAAGATTGGAAAACAAAAACGATCAGTCTCACTGAAAAGGGTGAAGCGATTTTAGATGAGGCGATGCCAGCTCAACTCGCGTTTCAATCGTCATTTTTTGATGAGGTTTTAAACGAGGAAGAAACGAAAACATTGTACACTCTGATGACTCGTATCCATAAACATAGCCAAAAAAAAGAATTACCGCCTTTGTAATTTTTTTTTGCATTATCGCTTGATTAATCAAGTTGAAAAACCAGTGCCTAATTTTGGTTATAATTAGTTTCAAATTTTCGATTGACTTAAGTTCTAGTTTGATATATTATTAATTCGAGATAATTAAATCAAAGACATCTAAAGGAGACTTAAAACATAATGAATATTCTAGTAGTAAAAGCAAACAACCGCCCAGCATCTGAAGCAGTATCAACTAAAATGTATGAAGCTTTCATGAATAACATTGAAGGTGTAAACGTAACTACTTACGATGTATTTGCAGAAGATATGCCTTACCTTGGTCAAGATTTATTCAGCGCTTTCGGTAAAGTAGCGTCTGGCGAAGAAATGACAGACGTGGAAAAGCGTATTTTGGCTGCTAAACAAAAAGCAATGGATGCAGTAACAGCTGCAGATGTAGTTGTATTCGCGTTCCCATTATGGAACTTAACAATCCCAGCTAAATTACAATCTTTCATCGACTATATTTACCAAGCTGGATTTTCTTTCAAATATGATGAAAATGGCAATGCGGTACAATTATTAACTGACAAAAAATTCGTTGTTCTAAGTGCTCGCGGAGGCATTTACTCATCACCAGAAGCAGCACCAATGGAGATGGCTGCTACTTATATTAAAAATGTATGCGGCGGAGTATTTGGTATGAAGCTTGTTGATGAAGTGATAATTGAAGGACACGCTGCTATGCCAGCTCAAGCCGAAACGATTATTGCTGAAGGTTTAGCAAAAGTAGAAAATGTAGCAAAAGGTTTATCAGCTGTTACAGTATAATTATTAAATTAAAAATACAAATATTTAAATACAGCCCCAAAATTGTTAAGCGAACAATTTTGGGGCTAATTTATTTCGGAAGATCAAAGCAAATGAAAGATTTAATTAGAAAACTGTTTTATTTAAGTCTAGTTATTTGCTCACTGATTCAGTAGTATTAATATAGTTGTCTAAAATTATCATCAAAATTGGAAGTGAGCAATAGATGAAACTTATTATTGCGGAAAAGCCTGACCAGGGAGTGACGCTGGCTTCCGTTTTTAAAATGAAGAAGCATCAAGGGTTTGTAGAAATTTTTCCAAATGATGTTTTTCCCCAAGGAGCCTATGTGACATGGGCAGTAGGCCATCTATGCCAGCTGGCAGCACCAGAAAAATATGATTCTGCGTGGAAGAAATGGTCACTGCATTCATTGCCGATTATTCCATCACAATTTGAATATGAAGTGACGAAAGATAAAGCAAAACAGTTTTACATAATAAAAAATCTTCTTTCCGACCCTAAGCTGACAGAAGTTATCCATGCGGGGGATGCAGGCCGTGAAGGAGAATTAATTATTAGAAATATTCTCCGTATTACTAAATCGAGGCTTCCGATGAAAAGGCTTTGGATATCTTCGTTAACCCCAAAAGCCATTAAAGTTGGCTTCCAATCATTACTGGAAGAATCAGAAACACGTAACCTTTATTATGAGGCATATACGAGAGCATGTGCAGACTGGGTCGTAGGGATGAACGCTTCTCGCCTATATAGCCTTCTTCTCCAGCAGCAAGGGTTTTCTGATGTTTTTTCAGTAGGAAGGGTGCAAACACCAACCCTTGCCTTAATTGTAAAAAGAGAAAACGAGATTCAGAGCTTTGTATCAGAACCTTTTTGGGAAGTCCAAGCACAATTCAAAATAAATGGAAAAAAATATACGGGAAAATGGGAAAATGACGGAGAGACGCGAATAAAGACAAAGGAGCTTGCCGAAAAAATTGCTGCTTTTTGCCAAAATAAAGAAGCAGAGGTCGCAGAAGTTCAGGCAGAAAAAAAGGAATTTCTTCCTCCGTTACTATTTAATTTATCAGCACTTCAGGCAGAAGCAAATCGCCGCTTCAAGCTACCTCCAAAAAAAACCTTAGATGTATTACAAAAGCTTTATCAAAAAGGGATCGTTTCCTATCCTCGTTCTGATTCGAGACATGTGACAAAAGGGGAAGCAGAGCTATTTCCGGAAATCCTGAAAAAGATCGGACGAATCAGTGATTATCAACCCTTTTTCCCTTTGCCGACAAATTCACTAGTTCATAATAAAAGATATGTGAATGACAAAAAAGTAACAGACCACTATGCCATTATTCCTACTGAGCAAGTACCAAGCCTGGAAAAGCTCTCTCCTGATGAAAAAAAGCTGTATGATCTCATCGTGCGAAGTCTTATTGCCGCACATTATGAAAAGGCTGTCACCGAATATACGACCGTGAAAACACTCGTTGAAGGGAGAGCTAAATTCCTATCAAAGGGGAAGGTTCAGCTTGAAGAGGGGTGGAGGAAGGTCATTCCGCAGGTGGAAAAAGACAATGAACCAGAATTGCCTCCATTACAAACAGGAGAAAAAGGCAATGTGATAAAGGCAGAGGTAAAAGAAAGTAAAACCCAGCCGCCTAAAAGATACACAGAAGGTCAGCTTATTACACTCATGAAGACAGCTGGCAAGCATATAGAAGACAAAGAACTGGAAAAAGTGCTTATGAAAACCGAAGGTCTTGGAACAGAAGCAACAAGAGCAGGCATTATTACAATGTTGAAAGACCGTAATTATATTGATATAAATAAAAATCTAGTGTATGCAACACCGAAGGCAAAAATATTAATTGGTGCAATCGGATCTGAGATTCTTGCGTCCCCAGAGATGACTGCCAAATGGGAGCAGCGCCTTAAAGACATTTCAAATGGTGAGGCCTCCCCAAAGCAATTTATGGAGCTGACAAATAAAATGGTGTCGCACATTATTGAAGCATCTGTAAAAAATGCCGGGGAATGGGCATTTAATGAAGAAGATAAGGAAGGCTTTACACCAGGTAAATCGAAGCAAAAGAAAGCAACTGCCATTGGGAAATGCAAATTTTGTGAAGGCAAGGTCATTGATAAAGGAAAGTTTTATGGCTGCACGAATTTTAATAAAACGAAATGTAATTTTACTATCTCTAAAAAAATTATGGGTAAATCCATCACACAAAAGTTACTTAAGCAGCTGCTCCAGGAAGGTGCGACAGAATTAATGGATGGTTTCAAAAGCAAGGAAAAAACTTTTTCGGCAAAACTTATGTGGGATGATAAAGAAAAGAGAGTAAAGTTTATGTTTCAGAACCAATAGAGTAAATATTAGCCATTGAATTCCTTGTTTCACTATGATGAATGTAGTAAACTTTTTAAAGGCCTTAAGATAATTATATGATATTAACTTTGTCACCTGCTTGTAAAAATAGGCACTTTGCATAGTAAATTTCATATAATGAAGTATACGAAAAATAGGACAAAGATATTTGGCCAGTTCATATGGGAGGGTATTCGATGCCAACACCTAGTATGGAAGACTATATCGAACAGATTTACATGTTAATTGCCGAGAAAACATATGCCCGTGTTTCAGATATAGCAGAAGCTCTTGCAGTACATCCCTCCTCTGTAACAAAAATGGTTCAGAAGCTTGATAAAGATGGGTATCTAGTTTATGAAAAATACAGAGGTTTAAGTCTGACTTCAAAAGGTAATAAGATTGGAAAAAGGCTTGTATTTCGGCATGATTTACTGGAGCAGATGCTCCGTTTAATCGGGGTTAAAGAAGAAAATATTTACGGCGATGTTGAAGGGATTGAACATCATTTAAGCTGGGATGCAATCGACAGAATTGGAGATCTCGTTCAGTATTTTGAAGAGGATGCCGAGCGGGTTGAAGCATTAAGAGAGATTCAAAGACAAAACGAAGAGGAAGATCAAGAGGAAGCGCAAGAACACGTTAAAGAACAGGAACTAGAACAAGAGGAAGCACAATAACAAAAGCTAGCGCAAGAACAATGATAAGGACCTGCCTATGATGCAGGTCCTTTAATACATATCAGGCCAATCATTAAAAGATAGGGCTGTTTCAGGCACTAATATGGAAGAATTTCCATCCTGTCCATTTTGTATATTCACTCCAGCTATCTGTCCATTTTCTGCCTCTTGTAAAGCTTTTTGATATGAAATGATTCGTCCGCTTGATGTTTTAAAACTGATAATATCTCCAAAATAGTTTCTGTGTACAGCCACGAGCTGTTCTTCAAACATCGTTTCTCCTCCTTTAATTAGTCTTATTTTTCACAGTTATTGTATTTTTAAACAAAGGATTCGCTTTCTTAATAGAGAAATTATAAGGGAGAGACTTATATTTTATTTGTTCAATTTTTAATTGAGTGAAAGCGAGGGGAATTATGCAAAAGTTTGAATGGAGTAAAGAGGCTGAGAAACAATGGGATGAAAAATCTACAAGCTGGAATTCAATAAGCCAAGAAATGTGGGAAAGTGGAAGCAGAAAAGAGATTCCGTCATTTTTTGCAGAATTTGTTCCTTCCGGTGGTTCTGTAGGTGATCTTGGCTGTGGGGACGGTTTTGGGTCATTAAAGTTATCAGAAGCTGGATATATGGTTACAGGAATTGATGTTTCTGAGGAAATGATTGGGAAGGCAAAGCAAATTAATCAGCATAATCATTCACAATTTATGAAAGGTGATATTTCTGCCCTCCCCTTTCCTGATAATAGCTTTGATGCTGTAATGGCGATTAATTCTTTAGAGTGGACTGAGGGCCCCCTTAAGGTCTTAATGGAAGCACAAAGAGCTGTGAAGCCAGGCGGATTCGCCTGCATTGGTATTCTTGGGCCAACAGCTGCGCCACGAGTAAACAGCTTCCAGCGGCTATATCAGGAAAAGGTAATATGTAATACGATGATGCCTTGGGAATTTGAGAAACTAGCAGAAGAGAATAATTGGCATAAAGTCGGCGAGCTTGGCGTGTATAAGCGCGCGGCAGACCAGCTTCCTAAAGGGTCATTATCGATAGAATTAAGGCAGTCCCTTTCATTTATGTGGGTTTTTATGTTAGAAAATGGTAAGAAAGATTAGGGGGAAGACAAATGAGCCGTTATTCTATTAATGATTTTGTAAAGTCAACTCAGCAGCAGGATAAAGAGGAAGGGTTATTTGAACTTGAAACACCAAGAATATTAGAAATTAATTTAAATAACCAAATATGGGCAAAAACTGGAGCTATGATATCTTACCGCGGCAATATTAAATTTGAGCGGGAGGGCATTCTTGAACATGGGATTGGAAAAATGTTTAAAAAGGCATTAACTGGTGAAGGCACTTCCTTAATGAAAGCGACAGGGAATGGAAAATTATATTTAGCCGATCAAGGGAAAAAAATCTCTATCCTTCATTTACAGGGAGATTCTATTTTCGTGAACGGAAATGATTTACTTGCGTTTGAGCCATCGGTCAAATGGGATATTAAGTTAATGAGGCGAGTGGCCGGGATGCTTTCAGGCGGGCTTTTCAATGTTCGTCTAGAAGGGGCTGGGATGGTTGCCATCACCTCGCATTATGAGCCGTTAACCTTGCTCGTTACTCCTGATAATCCTGTTTTTACAGATCCGAATGCAACCGTTGCCTGGTCAGGGACGTTGCAGCCTGAATTTGTGACTGATATTTCTTTCAAAACCTTCCTTGGAAGAGGAAGTGGCGAATCCATTCAAATGAAATTTTCAGGCAATGGGTTTGTTGTCGTTCAGCCGTTTGAGGAGGTTTACTATTCACAGCAATCATAGAAAAGCGGAGGCACCCCTAGGGGGCGCTCCCGCTTTTCTATTTTAATCCCACTCATATGGAGTTTCTTGGTATACATAATAATTTAGCCAATTTGAAAATAATAAATGGGCATGGGAGCGCCATCTATTTAACGGCTGTTTGGATGGGTCATCATTTGGAAAATAATGATCAGGAACATGAATATCCAATCCCTTTTGTACATCTCTGCGGTACTCTTCAGCTAATGTATCCGCTTCGTACTCTAAATGTCCTGTTATCATTATTTGTTTTCCATTATTCGTACTCAAAATAAATGGCCCAGCTTCTTCGGATGTCGAAAGTAACTTTAATGTCGGATGATTTTCAAGTTCTTCTATAAATATATCAGTATATCTAGAATGCGGAGCTAGAAAGGCATCATCAAACCCTCTAAGTAACTTCTCTGAACGATCATGGACTTGATGTGAGTAAACACCAGAACATTTGCCTGAAAGCTCATATTTCTGTATACCGAAATGATGGAATAATGCAGCTTGGGCACCCCAGCAAATATGTAAGGTGGAGGTTACATGGCTCTTCGTCCAATCCATAATTTCAGATAACTCTTCCCAATAATCCACTTTTTCAAATGGAAGCAATTCAATTGGAGCACCTGTAATGATCATGCCATCGAACTTGCGGTGCTTTATGTCAGAAAAGGTAGTATAAAACTGCTCGAGATGCAATGGGCTTGTGTTCTTTGATTCATGTGTAGCTGTCCTCAGAAAAGAAATATTCACTTGTAATGGTGTATTTCCTAAAAGCCTTAATAGCTGCGTTTCTGTTTTTTCCTTCTCAGGCATTAAATTTAAAATGAGTATATTTAAAGGTCGAATATCCTGCATGAGAGCACGATCATCATCCATAACGAATATATTTTCTTCTTCTAAAATTTCTCTTGCCGGCAAAAGCTTTGGAATCTTAATAGGCAAATCATCATCCCCCTGTTAGAAAATTCAATTAAAATCTATTATAATAATGAAAAACATCTGTAGCAATGATAAAAAAGCTTTATAATAAAAAACTTTTTCAACATACTCTACTTAAAATAAAATAAATGGTACAATGATAAGGTAGTAAACGATTACATAATTGTGATACATAGGGGGATAAAAAATGAATGTTAAACCAATTGTAAAGTCAGACATTGAAATCGCTCAACAATCACCAATGAAACCAATTACAGAAATCGCGAAAAAAATCGGTCTTCAAGAAGATGATTTAGAACTTTTCGGAAAATATAAAGCTAAATTATCAACAGAAGCATTACAAAAACTCGATACAAACCAAGATGGAAAAATTATTCTTGTTACTTCAATAAATCCAACTCCTGCTGGGGAGGGGAAATCAACTGTTACCGTTGGCCTAGGGGATGCTTTTACTAAAATTGGCAAAAAAGCAATCATTGCGATGCGTGAGCCATCACTTGGTCCTACAATGGGTGTAAAAGGCGGTGCGACAGGAGGAGGCTACTCCCAAGTTCTGCCGATGGAAGACATTAACCTGCATTTCACTGGGGATCTTCATGCCATTACGACTGCTAATAATGCACTTGCAGCATTCATTGATAATCACCTTCAGCAGGGCAATCAGCTTGGCATTGACCCGCGAAGAATTGTTTGGAAACGAACTCTTGATATGAATGACCGTGCTCTAAGAAAAGTGGTAATCGGATTAGGCGGGCCTGTTCAAGGTGTTCCTCGTGAAGATGGCTTTGATATCACTGTTGCATCAGAAATCATGGCTGTACTATGCCTATCTACTGATTTGAAAAATCTGAAGGAAAGACTTGGCCGGATGGTTTTTGCATACAACTATGATAAACAGCCGATAACTGTTGCAGATCTTGGAGTTCAAGGTGCGTTAACAATGCTTCTAAAAGAGGCGGTTAAACCAAACCTAGTACAAACAATTGAGCATACTCCTGCCTTTATTCATGGTGGACCATTTGCTAATATTGCCCATGGATGTAATAGTGTACTCGCAACAAAAGCTGCCACAAAACTTGCTGATTATGTCGTTACGGAGGGTGGATTTGGCGCTGATCTTGGTGCTGAGAAATTCCTGCACATTAAATCTAGAAGTGCTGGCATCAAGCCGGAAGCGGTAGTCATCGTAGCAACGATTAGAGCATTAAAAATGCATGGCGGCCTTCCAAAAACAGATCTTGGAAGAGAAGATGTACAAGCTCTTACAAAAGGCTTCGCCAATTTAAAGAAACATATCGAAACAATCGAAAGCTTTGGCCTGCCATTTGTTGTCGCAGTTAATAGATTTATTACAGATACTGAGGATGAAGTTAAGACATTAATGGATCTTTGCAGTCAGGCTAATATCCCTGTGTCATTAACAGAAGTTTGGGAAAAAGGCGGAGAAGGCGGCGTAGACCTTGCAAACAAGGTTCTTGAAGTTATTGAAAAGCAAGAAAACAACTTCGAGCCATTATATGATCTTTCAGATACACTAGAAAATAAAATTCTTACAATTGCACAAAAGGTTTACGGTGCTGAAAAAGTTGAATTTTCATCAAAAGCGAAGAAGCAGCTTAAAGATTTCGAAGGCTTTGGATGGGGCAGCCTGCCAATCTGTATGGCCAAAACTCAGTATTCTCTTTCAGATGATCCAACTAAGCTTGGCCGCCCAACTGGCTTCTCCATTACGATTAGAGAATTAAAGCCATCTGTTGGTGCTGGATTCATTGTCGCACTTACAGGAGATGTAATGACTATGCCAGGATTGCCTAAATTGCCAGCGGCGCTCAAAATGGACGTAGATGAGAATGGCAATGCAATTGGATTATTTTAATAGATATTTAGATGTTTGATCCGACAGCTTTTGAAAATATGAAGGTAGTGATTGAGGGAGCGCTTTATGATCGTGATTTAGCGGGGGACATTATCATTATCGATCGAAATGACTTCATAAATACCGCAAAGCTATCCCGGCGGTATGAAGTAACTTTCTCTAACCAACATGATGCTGAACATCTTCATTGTTCCATCATCATGGAAGCTGGGTTAGAAAACTTGGCTGCTGAGCTTTTGCCAGCAGTCCAATCAGATCGATTGTCCGGCTGTCACCTTTTTGTAAAATTCTTAACGATGCATCCGAATGAGCTTAAGATTTTTCAACAGATTGAAAAAGGGCTTAAAGAAATTTGGGGACAGGACAGAACAATAAAGCAGTCTATCATTTGTGATCCGTTCGTAAATGAAGATTGGATCAAGAATGAAACGATCATTAGCTTTAACAGGCTAGTCTCTGAGGATCAAATGGATGATTTAGTGATAATGACGGATTATATGATCGATAGTCTAGATCGATTGCGGACTATAATAAAATGATCTTTTTTATGCTCTGCCTATTCTCAGGCAGAGTTCTTTTTTTGTAAAAAATTCAATATTATCTTTACATTATTAAATTGTGCTAATACGATTATTAAGAATGGGGATTTCGTTTGGACTAGTAGATAGTACCTAGAATAAATTTTCAGGAAAGGTATATGAATAAAGAGGCTTTTCAAGTAAACTATGTGCAGAAGGCAAAATATATAAAGAGATGTAGCTTAATTTTCTTTGCTAAAAGAAATCTATCAAACTCTATTTTGAGTTAGCTTCATCAAATTGAATTTCAGCTATAGAGGGAGTTAATATGAAAATTATTGATGCACATATTCATTTTTCAGATATTTTATCCTTTCATCAAACAGCAAGAGAGCAATCTTTTGTTGATTATTCATATAATGGCTATGTAGAAGAATTTAATAAAGCTAATGTCGTTCTTAGTATTGCGATGGGGGTAACGGAAACACCTGAAATGGGTTTTCCTGATTATCACGCGCAGACGCCAATGGGACTTGATCTAGCAAGGTCTCTTCCGGATCAAATTGTCTATTGTCCAGGAATTAACCCATATGATCTGAATGAAGAGGCTTTATTAAGACTTGAGTTAGAGATTCAGAAGCCAAATGTTGTTGGGATGAAAATTTATTTAGGCTACTATCCTTTTTATGCGTATGATGAAGTGTATGAGCCTGTTTACCGTCTGGCAGAAAAATATCGTCTGCCAATTGTATTTCATACTGGCGACACATATTCGGAAAGAGGGCTGTTAAAATATGCCCATCCTTTAACAATTGATGAAGTTGCTGTAAAGCATCGCAATGTGACGTTTATGATGGCTCATTTTGGTGATCCGTGGACATTAACAGGAGCTGAGATCATTTATAAAAATCCAAACGTCTATGCCGATTTATCTGGTCTGCTTGTTGGAACAGAAAAGGAACTTATAAGCAAAAGTGAAGGCAGGTTTTTAGATCATTTAAGACATGCGCTTGTTTTTTCCGATTCCTATCATAAATTACTGTTTGGGACAGATTGGCCGCTCGTTCCCGTAGGACCATATATAGAATTTATAAAAAAACTAATCCCAGAAGAGCATCATGAGGACGTGTTTTATAATACAGCAATAAAGGTTTTCCCAAAAATTAAACCATTTTTGCTGCAATCAAGTTTGGCTCAGAAAGTCTGATTTTGACTGAAACCTTCATTTTCGTGAAAGGGGCTGGTGATTTAGCCAACCTCTTTCACTGTTTTACATAAATTTCAATAAGGGGGAAAAATGTTGACTAAAATAGCATGGGTTACAGACAGTACTGCTTATTTAGAAGAGCAGCTGCTTAATCATCCAGATGTTTATACGATACCGATTACAATTTTATTAGACGAGGAAGAATTTCTGGAGGTAGATTTAACGCCTGCACATTTGTATGAACGTTTAAAAACATTAAAAAATCCGCCAAAAACATCACAGCCTTCAATTGGCGCATTTAAAGATTTGTATGAAAAGCTTGGCGAAAAGTATGATGTGATTTTCTCTGTTCATATTTCCAGCAAATTGAGCGGAACCGCCTCTTCAAGTGAACAGGCTGCACAGCTTGTTGATTCAAACGTAATAACAATTGATTCGAAGATCCTTACTTATCCATTAACCCGCATTGTGAAAAAGGGGATTGAATTATCCGAGTTGGGAATGGAGCCAGCAGAAATCAAATCAAGCTTGGAGAAGTTACGTGAAACGAATGAGACTTATGTACGAATCGGCAGTCTTGAACAGCTTCATCGAAGCGGCAGAATGTCTGGAGTGCAATTTTTTCTCGGAAGTATGCTGAATATTATTCCAATCATTGCTATCATTGATGGGGCACTAAGCACAAATGAAAAGGTAAGAAGTGAAAGAAAAGCGAAGGATAAAATGATTCAGCTTTTAAGAAAATCACATCAGCAAAAACCAATAAAAGAAGCTTACATCTTGTATGGATTACATGAATCAGAAGCGTTAAAGTGGAAGGATGAGCTTATTGTGGAGTTCCCTGAAATTGCGTTTCAGCCATATCCGCTTGGAGCAGCCATTGGTGTACATGCGGGGGAGAATACGCTTGGTATTAGCTGGTTTAATGGATTAGAATAAAAATTT
>NZ_JBALNX010000067.1:3188-47205 GCF_036962035.1 Bacillus sp. JJ1773 | reverse complement strand
CCTAAATCTTGAAGATGTTTTAGATTAATCAGCCCATCAATATTGTTACTCGGAATATAGCCAGCTTCTTTACTTATATCGGCCATTTCTTGAATTACCTGTTCGTTCACATTTGTTGTTACTTGCAGCCTATTAAAAGCGGCAGTTGTCTCTTCCTTATTAATTTCTTTTCCTGTTAAATCTTTAATATGCTTGATAACCAGTTCTTTAGCTTTTTCTGGGTTCTCTTGAATAAAGGCAACCGCTTTTTTATGCGCAGTTAAATATGCTTGAACAAGCTCTTTATTTTCTAAGAATTCGTCAGTTGCTGCGACTACTGTATTTGTTGATTCTTTGCCCCAAGCAAACTGGTCCCAGTCAAGCAATAGCTTTCCATTTGCCTGCGTTTCTAGAAAATAACCCCACGGTTCTTGAGTGGCAGCCGCATCTACAGAATTTTGGACGAAAAGTGTAGCTGTATCTGCTGGAGCAGCTGCAAATAGTTCAACAGTTCCGCCGTTCGTTGTTGTATTTAAGTTCACATCCTGCAAGGCTTTCCTTAACATAACATCCTGAGTGCTTCCGATAACAGGAATGGCGACTCTTTTTCCATCAAGGTCTGAAAGCTTTTCGATTTGGCTTCCTTCATTGGCGACAAGCACTGCTCCGCCATTTACTGCCCCGGATATTATATGGAATTTAGGGTTTTTTACATAGAAATTCAGCAGAGGACCAGGACCGACCGTTCCCACATCGATTGCTTTCGTTGTCATGGCTTCCATAAATAAACCGCCATTACTAACTGTTTTCGTTTCAATTTTGATACTCTCTCCAAATTCATCTTTAAAATAATTATTTTCAAGCGCAACGATTGTAGCGATATGGGTCAAGTTGGGGAAATACCCGATTTTGACCGTTTGTTCCTCGGCTTGACTACTAGCTTCTTTACCATTTTGTGTGCAAGCACTTAGAAGACCGATTAATAAAAAAGCACTGACAGCGATTAATAACTTTTTCAACTCACTCCAACTCCCTTTAATAGTTAATTCATTCCCCATTTTGTTTGTACAGATCGTTCCAGTCGGACAAATACAATGTTATCCATGATTGTTCCTATGATGGCAATCACGATCATTACGGATATAACAAGGTCCATTTGTCCAAGCGACCTTCCTGTTTCTAAAAGTTTTCCAAGTCCACCGCCTGCTCCAAGCAATTCACCAGCCATTAATGCTCTCCACGAAAAAGCCCATGCAATTCGGAGACCCGATAGTAATTGCGGAACAGAAGCAGGCATAATGACTGTCCGAATAAAATGAAAGCCAGTGGAACCAAATGTCCTTGCCACACGCTGATACAGCTTTGGCACATTTTTAAATCCGCTCGTGGCACTGATTGTCATTGTCCACGTAGCACCAATCGTAACGATAAAAAGAATGGCAAAATCATTCAGTCCAAACCAGATAATCGCCAGAGGAAACCACACGATGCTTGGGATTGACTGGAGTGCCGTCACCAAGAAGCCAAGTGTATCTTCAACGAATTTATACTTCCAAATTAAATAGCCCATGAATGTGCCTAAAATTATTGCAATCAAGAAGCCAATTAAAATTCTGCTGAAGCTAACGCCAATGGCTGCCGTTATTTGTCCGTTTACGATCCCATTGAACATTGTTTCGAATATTTGCGTTAGCGGCGGAAACATAAACGCGGGGAGACCTGAAAATCTAGATGTGATTTCCCAAATCGCCGCTATGATTACTATGAAGCCGATCCGCCTTAAAGCTGTAGTCATCACCCATTTCCTCCTTCAGCACTTTTTCTATTTCCTCTTCTAAAATCGACAAGATTCTTTGTTCGGAATGAAGTGTAATACTGTCTGGCATGACTCCATCTTTAGCCGACTGAACAGTAATGATTTCTTTTACTTTTCCCGGACGAGTGGCAAACACAATGACTTTTTCCGAAAGTAACACAGCTTCGCGAATATTATGAGTGATAAAAAGAATCGTCACTTTTGTTTTACGCCAAATGTCAAGCAGCTCCTTATGAAGGACCATCCTTGTTTGTTCATCAAGCGCCGAAAAAGGTTCATCCATAAGTAAAATGTCTGGCTCCATCACAAGTGCGCGTGCAATGGCCACTCTTTGCTTCATTCCGCCGGAAAGCTGATGGGGATAGGAATCGGTATAGCGGCTCAAATGAACCATTTTTAATATTTCAAGTGCCTTCGCTTCTGCTTGTTTTTTCGGGATTTTTTTTAGAAGTAAGCCGTAAGTTACATTTTCGAGTACGGTCAGCCATGGAAATAATCCAGCCTCTTGAAAAACAACTACTCTATCAGGTCCTGGATGAGTTACCCTTTTCCCATCCATCTTGATTTCGCCTTCATCAGCTTTTTCCAGCCCTGCAATCAAATAAAGCAATGTTGATTTACCACAGCCAGAAGGACCTACAATCGAAATAAAACTTCCTTTTTCAATGTTTAAATTGATGTTATCTAAAACTTTGATTCTATCATTCTTTTCGTTATTAAAACTTTTACTAATGCGATCGATAGTTAAGTACATGTTTTCACCTCAACTTTATCATAATTATTCATATGAAATTAATCGGATATAGGTGTAAAGAAAACAGGATGAAAAGACCATCCCGTTATTAATATTCAAAAAGATCACTTGATAAATATCTTTCACCAGTATCAGGAGCGATACAAACGACAGTATCTGACTGCGTTAATCTTTCTGCCACTTTAAGGGCGGAAAATACCGATGCTCCACCAGAGGGACCTAGTAAAATTCCTTCTAGGGCTGCAAGCTTTCTTACAGTTTCATATGCTTCTTCATCTTTTATCTGAAAAATTTCATCGTACACAGACGTATTTAAAATAGGAGGGACGAAGCCTGGGCTCGTGCCAACTAGCTTATGTTTACCAGGCTCTCCGCCTGACAATACTGGAGAACCTGCGGGCTCCACAACATGTACAGTTATCGAAGGGTCATATTTTTTTAATTCCTCACCTGTACCTGTAATCGTTCCACCCGTCCCCGAAGTTCCAACAAACGCAGCCAGCTTCTTCCCGTTTTCTTCCATAGCCTCAATGATTTCTATGGCTGTAGTAATGCGGTGAATATTAGGGTTTGCTTCGTTTTCAAACTGCATAGGTACAAAGCTGTTTTTCGTTCCAGCTGCAATTTCCCTAGCTTTGTTTATAGCACCGGGCATTTTTTCATCACTAGGTGTAAGCACTACTTCTGCTCCGTATGCTTTTAAAATATTTATTCTTTCCGCCGTAGCTGAATCGGGCATAACAATAATTGCTCGATACCCTCTAGCAGCCGCATTCATAGCAATACCAATCCCTGTATTACCGGATGTCGGTTCGATAATCGTTGCACCGCTTTTTAAGAGTCCAGCATTTTCCGCTTCGACAATCATATTATAAGCAGCCCGATCTTTCACGCTGCGGCTTGGATTAAAGTACTCGAGTTTCACATAAACCTCTGCTCCATCTTTGGAAGGCAGTCTATTTAATTTAACTAATGGGGTTTCACCAATTAATTCAGCTATATTATTTACAACCTTCATCGTCTCACCTGCATTCGTTTTTTGAAAATTATCATTTTTATATATATTACCAGATTAATATCACATTAACCATACCTTTTTACTGAGGATTATACAAAACACTAAATTTTATAGTTTGGTTGTCATGCAGGCTACGTAATTTTTTTAACTATCCTCTTCCTTCATGGTAAAATGGTTCTTGATGATAAGTGAAGGTGGAGTTGTTATGCAGGCTGTTATACAAAAAACAGAAAGCTTTGTACGAGATCTTCTTGGAGAAGACTGTACAGGTCATGATTGGTTTCATATTGAACGAGTTCGCAGAAATGCTTTATATATATGTGAAAAGGAAAACAAAGGTGACCCATTTATTATTGAAATGGCTGCCTTGCTCCATGACGTTCCTGATGAGAAGCTTAATTCTTCTAAAGAAGAAGGGGATAGAAAGCTATTTGAATTTCTTGAAGCACTTCCACTTGAACAAATAGCTCGGGATCAAATTATTGAGATTATTGGTTCTATTTCTTTTAAAGGCGGAAAAAAATCCGAATTAACAAGTATTGAAGCTAAAATTGTGCAGGATGCTGACAGGTTGGATGCGATCGGTGCGATTGGAATTGCGAGAACCTTTGCTTTCGGAGGGAAGAAGGGCCAGCCCATTTATTCCCCTGATTTTCAAATAAGAGAGGCGATGACAGAAGAGGAATATCGCAAAGGAAAGTCATCCTCTATTCACCATTTTTACGAAAAGCTGTTAAAGCTGAAGGACTTGCTGAACACTGATACTGCAAAGGAAATAGCTGAAAAACGCCATCAATTGATGGAAAATTATCTTGAAGAATTTTTTAATGAATGGAATGGTCAATCATGAAAATGATTTCAGTCGAAAATATTACAAAAACATATGGGGAGAAGGAGCTATTTAACGATATCTCATTCACAATTTCAGAAAAAGACAGAGTTGGTTTAATCGGTGTTAATGGTACAGGGAAGTCATCCTTGTTAAAAATTGTAGCGGGATTGGATTTGTCGGATTCTGGAGAAATCATGACACCGAAGGATTATACGATCTCTTATTCGGAACAAGAGCCTGATTTGGACCCTCATATGACCGTGTTAAATCAAGTATTTGCGGGTGATGCGCCGGTTCTTATTTTGTTGCGGGAATATGAGCAGGCATTGATCCAAATGAACAAAGACCCTGAAAATCAAGTTTTTCAAGAAAAGCTATTTGAGCTGCAGAAGCGAATGGATGCGTTGAATGCTTGGGATGCAAGCACAAATGCAAAATCGATTTTAACGAAGCTCGGAATTGAAGACTTTAATAAGAAAATTGGGGAGCTTTCTGGTGGACAAAAGAAAAGGGTTGCTCTCGCACAAAGCTTAATTCAATCACCAGATTTGCTTATTCTTGATGAGCCGACAAATCATCTTGATTATGATTCCGTCAAATGGCTTGAAGAATATTTAGGCAGATATCAGGGCGCACTTTTATTAGTTACCCATGATCGTTATTTTCTTGACCGAGTGACGAACAGAATGTTTGAGCTAGAAGGCGGAAAGCTATATAGCTATAAAGGGAATTATGCGGCCTTTTTAGAAGCGAAAGCGATTCGCGAAGAAAATGAGGCAGCAACAATTGATAAACAAAAAAATCTATATAGAAGAGAATTAGAATGGATAAGAAGGGGAGCAAAGGCGCGGACAACGAAGCAAAAGGCGAGAATACAGAGATTTGAAAGCTTAGATAACGAGCTCGCGTCTGTGAAGTCGTCCGAAAAGCTCGACATGTCATTAAGCGGCAGCCGGCTCGGAAAGCAGGTTTTTGAACTGAAATCTGCCTCAAAGAAATATGGAGATCAAGTCATCTTTAATGATTTTGATCTGCTCGTAAAGCCAGGAGACCGGATTGGCATCATCGGAAAAAATGGCTCTGGAAAATCAACGCTTATGAATGTTCTTGCTGGAAAAATCCCGTTAGATTCTGGTGAGGTTATTATCGGCCAGACTGTCAAAATCGCTTATTATACACAGGAAAGCGAAGACATGGATGAAAATAAGCGAATGATTGAATATTTAAAGGAAACAGCAGAAGTTGTTGAAACATCGGATGGGAAGACCATTTCCGCGGCGCAAATGCTGGAAAGATTTTTATTCCCATCCTATACTCACGGAACACCAATTAGAAAACTCTCTGGAGGAGAGAAACGCCGGTTATATTTATTGAAAATATTAATGTCTGAGCCGAATGTATTACTGCTTGATGAACCAACGAATAATTTGGATACACAAACTTTAACGGTCTTAGAGGATTATCTCGAAGATTTTCCTGGTGTAGTCATAACTGTATCACATGATCGCTATTTTCTCGACAAAGTCGCTGATCAGCTTCTCGTCTTAAATGGGAAAGGGCTTATTGGTTCCTTCTACGGAAACTACACGGAATATCTAGAAAAGGAAGCTGAGAAATCCAATATCCAGGAAAAAGCGGCAGCTCCAGTACAGAAGGAAAGAGAAAAACCGAAGAAGAAAAAGCTTAGCTATAATGAGCAAAGAGAATGGGACGGAATTGAAGATGCAATCGCAGGGGTCGAAGCTCGATTAGAAGAAATTGCCGAAGAAATGGCGAACACAGGAAGCGATTTTGAAAAAGCGCAAAAACTTATGGACGAGGAAGCAGAATTAAACGAAAAACTAGAACATTTGATTGAGCGTTGGACATATCTTTCTGAGCTTGTAGACTAATAGTCTATATCGAACACGATAAGTTGGTAGTCGAAGCTTGTAAATGCTGTTTTTTCACCACTTTATGTTAAAATAAATGTAATTAACATGCTGATTATAGTGTAAAGGGTGATTTTGCCGTGAAAATATTGTCAATTGAACCAACTCCAAGTCCAAATACGATGAAGGTTATTTTGGATGAAGAGCTGCCTATGGGGAAAAGCAATAATTATAAAAAGGAAAAGCAAGAAGGTGCTCCAAAAATCATTCAACAGATCCTTATGATTGATGGAGTGAAAGGTGTATATCATGTAGCAGACTTTTTAGCGGTGGAAAGGAATGCTAAATTTGACTGGAAAGAAATTCTTCCTCAAGTTAGAGTGGCATTCGGTGAATCTGCAGAAGCGGAAAAAAATGATGGGCCGAAGACAAATGACCACTTTGGTGAAATCAAAGTATTTGTACAAAAATATAAAGAGATCCCCATGCAAGTGAAGCTGACAGATGGAACGGAAGAAAGGCGCTTTGGACTGCCGGATGTGTTTATGAATGCTATTTCGGCAGCTCAGTCAAAAGAGGATAACGTTGTATTAGTACGTAAATGGGTGGAAGTTGGAGTACGCTACGGTGACTTTGATCAAGTAGGGAAAGAGGTTGTTGAAGAGTTAATGGCAGCCTATCCGGATAGCCGTCTTAACCTGTTTGTTGAGCAAGCTAAAAATCCTGAAAAAAGCAATCAAAAGCTTGTTCGCAATCTAATAAAAATTAATCTTAATGATTTAGATGACCAAGATTGGCGCATCCGTTACCAGAAGCTTGAGCAAATGGATGATCCCGAAATTTCTGATTTGCCAGTATTGGAAAAAGCTTTACATGATGAAAAGGCCTCTATTAGAAGATTAGCAACCGTTTATTTAGGAATGATTGAAGATAAAAAAGTTCTTCCGCTGCTCTATAAAGCGTTGAAAGACAAAACTGTCACTGTAAGAAGAACCGCAGGTGACTGTCTTTCTGATTTAGGATTTAAAGAAGCCATGCTAGAAATGATGCAAGCCTTAACGGATAGCAGTAAGCTTGTTCGTTGGCGTGCAGCCATGTTTCTGTACGAGGTTGGAGATGAATCAACTCTTCCTGCACTTAAAGCAGCTGAAAATGATCAGGAATTTGAGGTAAGTATGCAAATAAAACTTGCTATCGAAAGAATCGAGCAAGGAGAAGAAGCGAAGGGTTCTGTTTGGAAGCAGATGACGGAAGCCAGAAAGAATTAACTTTATCTTTATCGATCCAGATAATATTTTTGAAATTGAGCATAGGTTATAGTATTCTAACCATATAAAATGACAAACGGGAGATGTGTGAAAAATGTCAATGGCTTATGAAGAATATATGAAACAAATGGTTAAACCAATGAGACAAGAGCTTGTACAGGCGGGTTTCAAAGAATTATTGACAGTTGAAGAGGTTGAACAATTTGTAGAAAACGCAGAAGGAACGACACTTGTCGTTGTCAACTCTGTTTGCGGCTGTGCAGCAGGCCTAGCTCGTCCAGCAGCAACTCAAGCAGTGCTAAGAACGGAGAAAAAACCTGATCATTTAGTAACTGTTTTTGCTGGCCAGGAAAAAGATGCGACTGCGAAAATGAGAGAATACTTCGAAGGATTCGAGCCATCTTCTCCATCAATGGCTTTATTAAAAGGAAAAGAAGTGGTTCATTTTATTCACCGTCATGATATTGAAGATCATTCAATGGAAACCATTATGGAAAATCTTCTTGCTTCATTTGAAGCAAATTGTTAAATACGAATTGACTAGGATGTCTTATGACGTCCTTTTCTTTTTAGATACAGGTGACGTGAGATGATTATAACAACAGCTGGCAGAACAAATGAAGACATGACTACTTACGCAATTAATATAGCAAAAGAATTAGAAAGTAATTACGTTGAGAGAAAAAAGCGTTCTGTTGCGGCTATTCAAAAGATTGAAAAAGATGATTGTATCGTTGTTGGGAAAGAGAGACTTGAGCTTTATCCTATCGGTGAAAAAGACCCTTTCTTTTTTCATCCGAATTCAGCCATGTTCAGAATAAAGAGGATCATGAAAGGAGAACATGATCCTTTTATTGAGGCAGCGTCCATATGTTCAGGGAAAACAGTTCTTGATTGCACATTAGGACTTGCATCAGATAGTATAGTGGCAAGCTTCGTGGCAGGGAAGGAAGGGAAAGTAACGGGAATAGAAGCAAATCCCTTTTTGGCTTATATGGTTAATAAGGGTCTGAAATCTTGGAATGCGGACATACCCATGATGAATGAAGCTATGAAGCAAATAAGGGTAGTAAATATGTTCTCTCTATCCTATCTCGAAAGTCTTCCAGATCATTGCTATGATATCGTTTATTTTGATCCGATGTTTGAAGAGCATATTCTAGAATCTGATGGCATAAAGGCGTTAAGCCGTTTTGCAGTCTACGAGGATATCACCCAGAAATTAATAGATGAAGCTTTAAGAGTCGCAAGGGAACGGGTCGTATTGAAGGATCATTTTCGCAGCTCTAGATTTGAAAGGTTTAAATTTGACGTAAATATAAGAAAATACTCCAAGTTTCATTTTGGAGTATTGAAAAAAGCTTGATGTACTAAGGAAGGAAATATTTTTACATACTCCCTTCCTTTTTGTTTTGGCATTAATCTGCGATGGCTAAATAAACAAAATACCCTAGCATAATAAAAATAATGAATGTGATAACAAGTGACAAATCCACAGAAATATCCCCTTTCACTGTTATTATTTAAGTTATATGGAATTTTCAGTATACTATACCCGAAAATACTTGCAACTATACAAGCTTTATACTTTTAATATCTTTGCTTTTTTGAAAAATAAATCCATAATTATTATTTTTATTTAAAAGTGAAACCATTTTTCCTTTTTATCGTAAAAGCAAGTATAATAGAATAATAGTATTGATACCGTATAAATAGAGAGGGAACCATGATGAAAATAACAATGGCAGAGAGAATGAATTCTTTTCAGGAAAGTATCTTTTCAGAATTAGCTTATTATAAAAAATTAAAGCTTTCAGAAGGACAGGAAATTGTGGATTTAAGCGTTGGCAGTCCGGATACTCCGCCACCAGCTGTTGTGACGGAAACGATTGCTGAATTAGCGAAAAACCCCAATTTATATGGTTATTCGATGAGAGGGACTGATGATTTTCACGAAGCAGTAACCACCTATTATGACCGACGATTTCGTGTATCGCTTGATCCGAAATCAGAGGTTTCGCTTTTAATGGGTTCTCAGGACGGTTTAGTCCATTTTCCAATGGTTCTTTGTAATCCTGGTGATTATGTGCTCGTTCCTGATCCAGGCTATACTGCATATGAAACTGGAGTTAGTATGGCAGGAGCTAAATTATATCCTATGCCGCTAAAAAAGGAAAACCAATTTCTCCCTGATTTTTCCGAAATTCCAGAGGAAATAAGCGAAAAAGCAAAGTTAATGATTTTGAATTTTCCAGGAAATCCTGTTCCAGCAATGGGAACGCAAGCTTTCTTTGAAGCGGCCATTGCTTATGCAAAAAAATACAATATCGTTATTTTGCACGATTTTGCTTATTCTGAGCTTTATTATGATGAACAGCCAATTAGCTTTCTTGCAGTTGACGGAGCGATGGAAGTTGGTATTGAGATGAATTCATTATCAAAAAGCTTTAATATGGCTGGCTGCAGGATTGCTTATGCGGCAGGAAATCCAGAAATTATTACGATGCTTGCTAATTTTAAGTCAAATGTGGATTACGGAGTGTTTTTTCCGATTCAAGCAGCTGCTGCTAAGGCATTAACAGATGAATCTAATTTCCTAAATGATCTGCGAGCGATGTATAAGAATAGAAGAGATGTTCTTGTGAATGGCTTGCGAGAAATTGGCTGGAATGTCAGTGTGCCTAAAGCCTCTATGTTTGTCTGGGCAGAAGTACCTTCATCCTTTTCTTCAAAGGAATTTGCCATCGAACTAATAAATCGTGCAAATGTGGTCGTCACGCCTGGAAATGCATTTGGCTCTTGGGGAGAGGGTTATGTGCGAATTGCACTTGTACAGTCAGAAGAAAGATTACAGGAAGCGGTTCGTAATATTAAGCAGTCAGGGATATTAGAAGCAGTAACGAATTAGTAACGGTAGGAGGGTTTAATCTATGCCTAATTGGCTTCGTAAATCACTCGTTGTCATGGTAACCATTTTAACCTTTGGATTGGTTACACCTTCACAAGCTTTTCTTTATGATGATTCTAATGCAGTAAAAACATCGAAAAAAGATATTTTTGATACTTCTCCGGAAGATAAAAGTGTAATAAATAATCCTGCATTGGCAGATGAACCTGTTGGGTATATTAGTAAAGAGGATTTTATTAGGCAAATGCTCATGAAAGCCGAAGCTCAATCTTATACGAAGTTTGGGGCAAGGATTAAACCAGTCATCGAAAATGAATTCTCTGAAGTAATCCTGCCTAATATTGAAAAAGCTATAATGAATGTTGCTGCACAATACCCTGAAGAAGAGTTAGCCTATTTAACAGTAACTGAGAGCCCAGGTAAAGGTCACTCAGAGAAGATTTTTAATATATCTAGTGAAAAAACAAGCGAAGATGTTATTCGCTTTCATGTTAGGAGAGATCAGCCTCCGCAGCAAGGCTACTGGTTTAACTTTCATTACCATACACATCATGATCAATTTCAAGCACACCATGAGCTTGGGAGTATTTATTGGGATAAAAATACCCCGCCAAAATGGATGAGTTAAATAGAAAAGCGGAAGCGCCTTCGGAACAATCAAAGGACAATTGTTCCTGCGATAAATATTCGCAGAAGCTTTCCCTTGTGCTCACCCCCGACAAGCTAACGCTTTTACTCGTTCGATGATTTTGCTGCCGAAGCATTCCTTGTGGAGCTAGACAGTTCTCAAACTTAAGAAAGTTTTACTATATTTTTAAAATTTTTTTATAGTAAATTGAAACTTTTTTAGAAAAGCATCGTAAATAAAACATATTCTTTTTTTTGGAGGTAATAAAAATGGCTGTAAGTTTATCAAAAGGTCAAAAAGTAGATTTAACAAAAACAAATCCTGGACTATCAAAAGTAGTTGTAGGCTTAGGATGGGATGTAAATAAATATGACGGCGGCAATGATTTTGACCTGGACTCTTCCGTATTTCTGCTTGGAGATAATGGAAAAGTAGCATCTGATAGCGACTTTATATTTTATAACAATACGAATGGCGGAAATGGTTCTGTTGTACATACAGGTGATAACCGTACTGGTGCAGGTGATGGCGATGATGAACAGGTAAAAGTTAATTTAGCGAATGTTCCAGCTGATGTACAGCGTATCACGTTCACAATTACCATTCATGATGGAGAAGCTCGAAATCAAAACTTTGGACAGGTTTCCAATGCTTATGCTCGGATTTTAAGCGAAGATTCTGGAGAAGAGTTAATCCGCTATGATTTAGGGGAAGACTTCTCAATAGAAACGGCAATCGTTGTGGGTGAATTATACAGACATAATGGTGAATGGAAATTTAATGCAATTGGAAGCGGCTATCAGGGCGGCCTTGCTGCATTAGCAAAAGATTTCGGTTTGCAAGTTGGATAAAAAGCGAAGCTGCTAGATCAGGTGCTTAAATAAAAATTCTATCGAATAAAATTTTCCATTGGATATGCTGGTAGTTCATTCCTTTTGTTTAAAGGCAGTATACTGCATATCCTTTGATACGATAAAATGTGAATTAACCTACAAACATAAACTAGACATTTTCGGGAGGAACAAACAAGAATGACGATATTAGAAGGTATATTACACACTTATTCCCAGTTTTTTAATTGGGAAATGTGGGTTCAGGTTTTATCAGATCCAGTTAGCTGGGGATTAATAGGAACACTTGTTATTTTAGAAGGGCTTTTATCAGCAGATAATGCTCTAGTTCTTGCAGTAATGGTAAAGCATTTGCCGGAGAAACAACGTAAGAAGGCACTTTTTTATGGATTACTCGGGGCGTATGTTTTCCGCTTTATCGCAATCGGTATTGGCGTTTTCCTAATCAAGCTATGGTGGGTAAAAATATTAGGAGCCGGATATCTTGCTTGGTTAGCCATTAAATACTTTATTGATAAAAAGAAAGAAGCAGAAGCAGATGACGATGAAATTAAGGGTATGAACCAAAGCGGTTTATTAATTCGTCTCTTCGGAACATTCTGGGGAACTGTAGTTGCTGTTGAATTAATGGATATTGCCTTCTCTGTTGACAGTGTATTAGCTGCATTCGGGGTCAGCCAGGAAATCTGGGTATTATTATTAGGCGGTATGCTTGGCGTTTTAATGATGCGTGGGATCGCAGGCGTGTTCCTAAAGCTAATCGATCGAGTGCCAGAGTTAGAAACATCAGCTTATGTTCTTATCTTGATTATCTCTGTGAAGATGCTATTAGGTGTTGCAGGTATCCACATTGACCATATTTATTTCTTCATCATTTTACTTATTACATTTGCAGCTACGTTCGTTGTACATTTCATGAATAAAAAGAAAGCAGCAACTGGTGAATAATAGATTACTATATGATTTTTAGGGAACAGACAATTGTCCGCTCCCTTTCTTTTTACCTATTTTACTTTTGTTAATTTATTGGAAACGGAGCAAACAGGATGAGATTATTTACAAACCTTAGCGATATTCATTGCAATGAAATTTTTTATAAAAAGCCTCAAGAGTTTACAAGAAATTCAAGGAAAGACATCCTATCCAATGCGCTGGGGGCAACGCTCTATATGCCGGCAACCCGTCCAAATATTCATCAGGACTTACTAACAAAAAAACATTCAGGGTTGACCTCTATGGTTATTTGCTTAGAGGATGCAATTGGTGATGATGAAGTAGAACTAGCTGAGTCTATGCTTGTACAGGAACTAAGAAATTTAAAAGAAGATATGGAGAAAGGCCTTTTAATAGAGGATGACCTGCCATTAATGTTTATCCGTATTCGCAGTTATGAACAGCTTAAGCGATTAATGAATAGTATTCAAAAAGGTTTGGATTTATTAACGGGCATCGTCATACCGAAATTTTCTCCAGAAAAGGACAAGCTAGTTTTAGAGGAAATTAGAAGGCTTAATGATGCAGGCCATAGACTGTTTGCACTTCCGATATTAGAAACAAAAAAGGTCATTGAAAAAGAAACAAGACTAGATGAGCTAATGGCCATTAAATATTTGGTGGACCAATATGAGGATCTCATTCTCAATATTCGAATTGGGGCAACTGATTTTTGCGGATTATATGGCATTCGCAGAAATTCGGATACGACTGTTTATGATATAGCGGTTATTCGCGATTGCATCTCAGATATCGTTAATGTTTTCTTGCGCTCTGACCATCCATATGTTATATCCGGGCCTGTTTGGGAGTATTTCTCTTCAAAGGAAAGGATGTTAAAGCCACAGCTAAGACAGACACCTTTTCGCGAGAAATATGGGCAGGAAGGAATTCATTTTAGGTCAGAATTAATTGATAAACATATGGACGGGCTGATACGAGAAATATTGATGGATATTACAAACGGTTTGACAGGGAAAACGATCATACACCCTACCCATATAAGACCGGTACAGGCATTAAATACAGTATCATTTGAAGAATACCTTGACGCAAAAAATATTATCGATAAGGCTGATGGGAAGATCGGTGTTATGAAAAGTAAATTCTCTAATAAAATGAATGAGATTAAACCACATTACTATTGGGCGCAAAAAATTCTATTAAAATCTGAAGTTTACGGGGTGCTAAATGAAGAATACACTTACATCGACTTGCTCACCAACGAAATTTACGCTTCCGATCCTCAACCGGTTGAGCGTTGAAATTGAGATAACCGACAATCCATATCAGCTGCCAATCGATGAATTGTTTATTATGGCAGCGAGAATTAATAAAAAGAGATCCTTTTTATTTGTTAGCAAGGTTTTAGGAAAGCATATCCCTATTGAGCCTAGGATGGGAATGTTAACAGGGGCTTTGCTGGCAAATCGTTATTTAGAGAAGGTTACATTTGAAAAAGCGGGTTTAAGGGAAAAGCTAGTTTCCTTGTTTAATAATGGTTCAGATAGTTTTGCTGAACAGCCTTTTGTAGGTGAACATTTAAATCCAGTTATTATCGGTTTTGCAGAGACGGCAACTGCACTCGGACATGCCTTTTATCAATATTTCCAAAAAGCAGATTTCTTCCATACAACGAGGGAAAAGCTCGTAGGGTTAGAACCAGTTATAACCTTTGAGGAGGAGCATTCCCATGCTACCTCACACCGTTGTTATATCGATGAATCACTATTAAATAATCAGCGGGAGGTTATATTAGTCGATGATGAAATGACAACGGGAAAAACGGCCATAAACATTATTCGATCCATTCAAAAACAGTTTCCACGAGATAAGTATACAGTTGTGTCTATTTTGGATTGGCGTTCTGAGGAGGACCAGCTTTTATATAAGGAGCTTGAAGAGGAGCTTAAAATCACGATTCAATCAGTAAGTTTGCTTAAAGGGTTTATGAAGGCGATTGGTTCACCGGATATTGAATGTCGAACACCTTCACCATTAAGCGTTGCTTCCGTTTCCCAAACGGTGGAAAAGATTGTGCTTCATGATATCTTCCCAGAACATACTACCGCTATCCACTATTCATCTATTTCATTAGAAGGGAAAATAAAGAGCATTCCTTATGTAAAAGAAACAGGCAGATTCGGAATAAATTCTGTGACAAATCATGAATGGAATCAGTCAATGGAGGAAGTGGGAAGGTATTTAAAAAATCATAGACTAGGGGAAAGAACACTTTGCCTTGGAACAGGCGAATTTATGTATTTGCCGATGATAATCGCCTCGTACATGGGAAATGGTGTCAGCTATCAGTCTTCTACTAGAAGCCCTATATACGTTGAAAATCGTCAATCATATGGAGCAGCATTTGGTCTATCATTCCCTAATCCAGAAGATTGGAAAGTCGACCAATTTGTTTATAATATCCCCCCAAATGAATACGATGATCTGTTTGTGTTTTTTGAAAGAGCGGTATCGGAGGAAGAACTGAAGCCATTCCTTAATGAATTGAAAAAGACAAACATTAGAGACATAAAAATAGTATTCTTTAATGGAGGTTTACGAGATGAATAGTTCAATAAATAATATAACAAAATTTGGATCATATGCTGAAAATGACGTGATTTTTCTTTTGAAGGATCTAAGCCATTTTCAGTTGGAGGGTTCGATTGATAATCGGGAAAAGCAAATTCAGTTAGGACAGCATTATAGCGAAACTTTACCGGTTGAATATCAGCCACCAGACTATTATATAGAATTATTTCGCGAAACATTGCTCGAATATAAGCAAAAAGTCGCTTTATGCACGGGGATCGTTGCGGAACAAATTTACAAGTTAAAAGGAGAAAATACTGTTCTAGTTTCCTTGGCACGGGCCGGTACTCCGATCGGGATATTAATCAAACGTTATATTGAGGGAAGATATCATGCAAATTTACCTCATTATAGTGTTTCTATCATTCGCGATAAAGGTTTGGACGAAAATGCAATTCAATATATTTTAGAGAAACATCCGGGAAAAACCATTCAATTTGTCGATGGATGGACAGGTAAAGGTGCTATTTCGATTGAATTAATAAAGGCTTGTAAGGATATTTCAGAGAAATATGGTGTTGCGCTTGATGATAGCCTCGCTGTACTTGCAGATCCTGGACATTGTACGACTCTTTATGGAACTAGAGAGGATTTCTTAATTCCTAGTGCGTGTTTAAACTCAACAGTATCTGGATTAGTAAGCCGCACAGTACTAAATAAAGAACTTATAGGTCCCAATGATTTTCATGGAGCAAAATATTATCAGGATTTAGCTGGTTCTGATGTTTCCAATGAGTATTTAGATGTAATTACGAATGAATTTCCTGCTATTTATGAGGAAGCTGCTAAATCTGCGGCTTACCTGCTTGAGTACCATGAAAAGGCAACATTTCAAGGTATGCAAGATGTGAAAAAAATAAAAGAAGAATATTATATTGAGAATACAAATTATATTAAACCGGGTGTTGGAGAAACGACAAGGGTTTTACTAAGAAGAGTGCCGTGGAAAATTCTCATGAAGGATATGGAAAGTCCATATGTCAGACATATATTAATGCTTGCTAAAGAAAGAAATGTTGAAGTTTTACATTATCCGGAGATGAGCTATACATGCTGCGGATTAATTAAAAAGGTAGGAATGAAATAATGAAAATGTTTGCGTCAGATTTAGATCGTACACTTATTTATTCAGAGCGGGCTCTGGCAGACTTCAAACAAACAGAAGTGAATGATCTAATCGGAGTGGAGAAAAAAGCAGACCGGGAAGTTGCGTTTATGACAAAAAGGTCTGCAGAAGCTCTTCGCCAAATTGCAGACCATATGTTGTTTGTTCCTGTAACGACTAGGACTTGGGATCAATTTAATCGAATCTTTATATTTTCGAACTACATTCCACTAACATATGCAATCACGTCAAATGGTGCCAATATCATTTATAAGGGGGACCCTCTGATCGAATGGCAAAGATTAGTCAAGGAGCGTCTGACAACTGAATGCAAACCCATTAAAGAAATGGAAGAGGATTTGCGGGAATTAAATATACCGGGAACGATAAAAAGGGCTGAAGGATTATTCTTTTACTATATTCTTGAAGAAAACTTGAGCCTGGAAGCAATCATGATCGTGAAACATAAAGCGGCTGAATCTGGCTGGAGAGTTTCATTACAGGGAAGAAAGCTCTATTTTATGCCAAATCCAATAAGCAAAGGCGAGGCTGTTAAGTTTATTAAAGAGCGTGAGGGAATCTTAACTGTTTATGGGGCTGGTGATTCACTGCTTGATCATGATTTTTTAAAAGATTGTGATTTTCCATTTGTTCCATCTCATGGGGAATTGGCCAATGAGAATATTGAGGATGGTAATTATATGTTAACTAATAAAAGAGGAGTAATGGCTGGGGAAGAGATTTTATCAAAAATATTTAGGAATATAACAGATGTAACGATTAGCGGCTAATCCCCAAGCCACTTTCTTAAAATTAAGAATAGGCCTCCTCCAAACATGTATGAAGTAAAAAAGATAATAGAACCCCATACTAATGAGAAATGCAGAGACATTGTCATAAATGTAATCAGTAAGGACCAAAAAAATAAATCTACTAATACAAAATATCCCGAACCCAAAACTGATTCAACGGGCTCTAAATCTGATTCTTGTAAATGGTATTTCGCCCTTCTAAATAGGAACCTCATTTTATTCACCTTCTTTAATTCAACGTACTTAAACATATGCAGGGACGAGAAAAAGGGTGAAAGATTGAAAATAGAAGAATTTCATTTGAAGTTTTTTGGAATATTGATGGAATCGTTTTAGAAAACTTCTTCAGATGTGATATGATGGTAATAACTTTACATATTCATATTTTTTTCTGCTTATAGAAAAATTTATACATGCTTTTACCATCTTTCGCTTGCAAAGGGAAGGGAAAATAAAATGAATCATTCTTATAATCAAATAAAAACGAATTTATTGCCAGTATCTAATGATAATTGGTTGAGTACCTTGAAAAAGCCATTGAGGGAAAGGCCGCAATTTTCTATTGAGCAAGGCACCATTCATTTAGGTCAGGTGGTTGCCCGCTTTTTAGGTGTTCCTTTAGATGAAGATGAGTATTATAATCGTCTTTATGATCTAATCCATACGGAGCAGGCTGATCTCATATTAATTAGCGAAGAGGCACTTGATAAATCAATCGATAATCATCACTTTCAAGCCATCCAAAAGGTGTTAAATATTAATAGGGATCAAAAGCTATCCATTAATCGATTTGTGGCATTCCTTGACGGTGAACAGCTATTATTAAAATCCAATATCCCCTCTTTGCATCGGAAAACAAGGGAAGCGATGATTTCGACATTGCAGCTGTTTTCAACAGTGGAGCCAGAGGGGCTAAACAGTCAAGAATTGAGAAGGGTCCTTGTCGATGTTATTAAATGGACATTTAACCATCTTGGACAAAATTGGAATCATATCGATCTGGAAAAAGCGATGCCGAAATTTTTATGGTATGGAGAAACGAATAATAGCCAAAAATACTTCCTTTATTATTTAATGAATTTAGGGTGTGATCTTGTATCTTTCTCGCCATCAGGGAGTGATTGGCTTGCTGGTTGGAATGAGGGGTTAGAAGGAACCTTTGTTTACAGCTATCCTGAGAGAAAGGACCCGGAGCGATTTCCAACTGAAAAGAGCAGACGCTCGGCTACTGTTGCCTACCGGGCTTCAAGAGAGATTGAGTCTATATTAAACCATGAAGGGTCTGGTCTTTATAAGCCATGGCAGCTCCGAGATTATACGCCTTTATCTGTCACGTTGAAAACAACATACGATGAGCTTTTTATTTTAATTAAAGAAAAGGCAATGGTACGGCCAAATTTTGAAGTGAAAAACGGACAAGTCAAAATTCCTTCTATTTTTGCTAAAGTACAAGGTGTAAGCAAAAATCGGAAGGAATATTGGGACCGCTTACAATTAATATCAGAGTACGATTATAGTCTTTTAATTAGAAGATTCCCATTTACAAATAATGTGAACAATGATTTTCGATTTCATTATCGCAATGCCCTCGGTAAAGATGGGTTGCTTGATCCTCATAAAATGGTGACGGCGCACTACTGGAAATACCAGCACTTGCCAACCGGACTTCAAAATGGAATAGCAACAGCCATTCGAAATATATGTGCACGTCCATATATTAAACCAATCTATCACGAAAATATCGAGGAATTGAAAACCTACTTATTTTCACAAGGCATGCAGATTCCAGCAAGTGTTTTGCAGCTGCTCCAAAAATTTGACTATTCACAGGATGTACCGAAGCTCATTCTCTATAACAATGAACTCAATGGAACAATGACAAGGACAGATGCAGCATTGTTATTGCTGCTAAATCAATTTGGAATTGACATTGTCCTTTACAATCCGCCAGGACATAATGATTTAGAAAACTTTATAGAGGATGGAATATATGATGTGCATTGGCTGGAGGATGTTGTATTTGAACAGGAATTTAAAGAACCTTCCATATTAAAAAAGGTAAGAGGAATATTTAAAAATTTAAGGGGAGACTGATGTCATGAATCAATTGCAGCAGACAAATCTAGATCTTACTTTGAATAAAACGCAAGAGGATAAACTTACAGAAGCATCAGCATCGGAAATTAAACTAGCTCTTAGAAATGACCCTGAGGTGCAAAACTTAGCAAGGTCTATTGATGAGAGAGATCAAATCCAAATTCTTGAATTTGGTAAAGAGCCAGCTACTCAAATTTCACGTTTCTCTGATCAAATATTAAGTAATATGAGATCCACAAAAGTTGAGGACTCTGGGGAATTATTAAAGCAGCTCGGCAGAATTATGGATAAGTTTGATAAGAAAGACTTTGAAAAGACATCTGGAGGGTTATTCGGTAAGCTCTTCAAAAAAGGCGAAAAGCTTATTGATAAGCTCTTTGGGAAATACCAGACGATGGGCCAAGAAATTGATAAAGTATATGTGGAAATATCAAAATATCAAGGTGAAATGGTCGACTCTACTACAATGCTTGATCAAATGTACGAGCAAAACTATCAATACTATTTAACATTGGAAAAATACGCGGTAGCAGGACAAATGAAGATTGACGAGCTTAAAGCGAATCAGCTTCCTCAGCTTGAAGCACGAACGGCTGCAGGAGATCAAATGGCTTCCATGCAGCTAGATACATTGAGAAATGCCATTGACCTTATGGAACAAAGAGTATACGACTTGGAAATGGCGAAAATGGTATCACTTCAAACAGCACCGCAAATTCGTTTATTACAAAGAGGAAACACAAAGCTCATTGGAAAGATTAATTCTGCATTTGTTACAACGATTCCTATCTTTAAAAACGGGTTAATACAAGCGGTTGCAGCTAAACGACAAAAGCTTGTTGCAGATTCTATGAATGAGCTTGATAGAAGAACAAATGAGATGCTCCTTCGCAACGCCCAAAATATTTCATCGCAAAGTGCAGATATTGCTAGACTTGCTGGTGCGCCAAGCATTAAGATTGAAACGATAGAGGAATCATGGAATATTATTATTAAGGGAATGCAGGAAACAAAAGCAATCGAAGAAGAAAACAAACGTATGCGTGAAGAAGGTACAAGAAGATTAGAACAGCTTCAAGATAATTTTAAAAAAATTAAGCACCAAGGAAGCTAACCAAAAAGATTCTCCCTTACTTGTGCAGCATAAAAAAGCTAAACTAAAAGAAGAAGAGAAAGATCTAAATGATCAAAAATTTAATGAGGTGAAAACATGGCTATTAATTTACAAAAAGGTCAAAGAGTCGATTTAACAAAAGGAAATCCTGGATTATCAAAAATTGTAGTAGGACTTGGATGGGATCCAGTACAAAGCCGCGGCGGTGGATTATTAGGATCACTATTCGGGGGTGGTGGCGGAGCAAATATCGACTGTGATGCGTCCGTAATCATGTTAGGTGAAAATGATAAAATTAGAAATAACAGTGATGTCATTTACTTTGGTAATTTAAAAAGCAATGACGGAAGTGTACAGCATACAGGTGATAACTTGACAGGTGACGGAGATGGCGATGATGAGCAGATCTTAATCGATTTAAGCCGTGTTCCAGCACAAGTTCATAAACTTGTATTCGTTGTTAATATTTATGACTGTGTAAAACGTAAACAGCATTTTGGGATGATCCAAAACGCGTTCATTCGCATTGTGAATTCTGCAAATGGACAAGAAATGATTCATTACAATTTGACAGATGATTATAGCGGCAAAACATGCCTAGTTGTTGGTGAAATTTACCGCCACGGTGCAGATTGGAAATTTGCAGCAGTCGGAACAGGCACTTCCTCACCAGGCTTAGCTGATGTAGTTCGTTCCTATAGTTAAGTAAATTTGGTTAACGAGCTCTGGCAAATTTGTCAGGGCTTTTTCATATTTTCGACTATTTGAAAAGGAATTTCCAAATTTTCGCTAGACTGCGATTATATAATGCTATTTTTTCATATGGTATAATTTAAATAAAATATATTTTAGATAGTTTAGAAGTTTTCCTTAGTGCTGCGGGAGGGGGAGTCTACGATGAAAAGAATAGTGGCATTGTGTATATTAATGACTCTTACCCTTACTTTAATGGGCAGTTCGCAAGCAGCAATGGGCGGTATTCAACTGAAGAATTACCCGCACAATTCTCTTCTTCACCAATCCCTAGTTCTCCAATCTCCAAGTTTAATCGGAAGTATTATTATCCTTCCGTTTGATCCTTTCGATGAGCTTAAAGCAGCTGAGATTATCGAAAGGGTTGACCATTTACCTTATTTTCTATTGAAAAAAATAGCCAAAGAAGATATTAAACTGAAGCTCTTTGTCGGCAAATTAACGGACAATCCAACGGCACAGTATTTATCCGGGATGATTCCGAGGGGGTACAAAAGTCAAACTACTTGGGATGATGTTCCAGGAATAGGCGGGTCAAAAACTGTTTTAGTTAAGATAGGTTTTAGCGAAAAAGGAAAGGGGCACGGCTCTGTGAATTTAGAGCTGCATGAGCTTGCCCATTCGATTGATAAATATGTTTATAACAGTATTCGCTACAATCAAAAATTTCTTTCTGTCTGGAAGCTTGAAAGTGCAAAATTATTTCCTAATCAAGACTATTTTTTAACATTTCCAGAGGAGTATTTTGCAGAAGCCTTTGCTTATTATTATCTGGATAGCGATACAAATGAACTATTAAAAGATAAAGCACCGGAAACCTATCATTTTATCAAAAATTTAAATTAGGAAAAAATGTTGGTTTGTTATAGAATAATAACCATGTATGAATAGAAAAGGTTGGATGTAAATGAAACAATATTTAGAGCTTTGCAGGCACGTGCTCGAACATGGAGTCAAAAAAGAAGACAGAACTGGAACAGGGACAATCAGTACATTTGGCTATCAAATGCGCTTTAACCTTCAGGATGGGTTCCCGGTCATAACAACAAAAAAACTGCACTTAAAATCCATTATTCATGAGTTGCTCTGGTTTTTACAAGGGGATACAAATATTAAATATCTCCAGGATAACGGGGTTAGAATTTGGAATGAATGGGCCGATGAGGAAGGCAATTTAGGACCTGTCTACGGTTATCAATGGAGATCATGGACAGGAGCAGACGGCAATACAATAGATCAGATCAGCGAATTAATCCATCTATTAAAGACAAATCCTGATTCTAGACGGATGATTGTGAATGCATGGAATGTTGGAGATATTGAGAATATGGCGCTTCCTCCGTGCCATTGCATGTTCCAATTCTATGTAGCTGACGGGAAACTATCTTGTCAGCTTTACCAAAGATCAGCCGATGTGTTCTTAGGGGTGCCATTTAATATCGCTTCCTATGCCCTTCTTACCCTCATGATTGCACAGGTATGTGACTTGGAGCCAGGAGAATTCATTCATACCTTTGGGGACACTCATATTTATTTAAATCATTTAGATCAAGTGAAACTGCAGCTAACCCGCGAGCCAATGGCATTGCCGAAAATGAAAATCAATCCTGAAGTGGAGGATATTTTCTCATTTAAGTTTGAGGATTTTGAATTAGTCAATTATGAGGCCCATCCTCATATTAAGGGGGAGGTAAGTGTATGATTTCTTTAATATGGGCAATGGACGAGAATCAAGTCATCGGCAAGAATAATCAGCTGCCATGGCATCTTCCAGAAGACTTGAAATTCTTCAAAAGGACAACAATAGGACATCCGATTGCGATGGGGAGAAAAACGATGGATTCAATTGGAAAGCCTCTTCCCGGAAGAGAGAATATTGTAATAACACGCAACCATGATTTCACAAAAGAAGGCGTTATGATATTCCGCTCAGTTGAAGAATTTATTCAATATAGCAATAAAAAGGAAGAAGAAATATTTGTGATTGGCGGTGCTGAAATATTTAAAGTATTTCTTCCCGTTGCAGATCGTCTTTATATAACCCGGATTCACGCACAATTTGAAGGGGATACGTTTTTTCCAGAACTGAAGATGGAAGAATGGGAGCTGCTTACGAAGGAAAAAGGCATCAAGGATGAGAAAAATCCATACGACTACGACTTTGAAATTTATGACAGAAAATAGAAAAGACTCCTGCGCGGAGTCTTTTTCTACTAACCATTAGGGTTGACTAAATAGTCCGTCAACTTTTTGACCATTGCCTGAAATTCCGTAGGGTCACAAAACTCATCAGCGGAGAAATTACTTTTAACCCATTGAATGAGCTCGTGGGGAGTATTGAAAAATTCCCCGCTTGAATCACTTTTCCTTATCATGTACCGCCCGTTATCCTCATCTAATGTTACTTCTACAGGCAATGCACAATCAAGACTGCATAACGAAAACTCCATTTGCCCCACCCCCTATTAATCATACAAAATTATCGTTTCATCTAAACATTTCAGCTAATCAGCGACAATCGATTTCTTCCTAATGTTAGAAAAATTTACTTTGCATATTATATGATAAATTCTTAGATTGCTATTCAATTAATATCGGAAAAATAAAAAAATTTAATTTATATGGGTTGAAATCAAGTATACAAGTGGTATAATAGAAAAATTAAATCGAAATAAGTGAGGGTGACAATATGGAACAGAAAGTTTTAAAGAAAAAATGGGTGCAACTGGAGGATATTCTTATTGCATACCAACAACTGAAGGATATCGTCGCCCATACCCCGTTGCAAAGAAATGAGCGTCTTTCTGAAAAATATGAGTGTAATGTGTTTTTGAAAAGGGAAGATTTGCAGCATATCCGATCATTTAAGCTTAGAGGTGCTTATTATGCAGTTAAGTCATTGGGTGAAGAAGAAACAAAAAATGGCGTTGTGTGTGCAAGTGCGGGCAATCATGCTCAAGGTGTAGCATACGCATGCAGACATCTAGGTGTTCAAGGGAAAATATTTATGCCGACAACGACACCGCGTCAAAAGGTAAGCCAAGTTGAAATGTTCGGCCGAGGCTTTGTTGATATTATACTAGTTGGTGATACATTTGATGATTCTTATGCTGAAGCCAATAAATGTGCTGAAGAAGAAAATCGGACCTTTATCCATCCTTTTGACGATGAAAGGGTCATATCAGGACAAGGGACTGTGGCAGTTGAAATATTGAATGACAGTGAGGAGCCAATCGATTTTGTCTTTGCTAGTATTGGCGGGGGCGGATTAATGTCAGGGCTAAGTACTTACATAAAAAGTATTTCCCCCAAGACGAAAATGATTGGTGTTGAGCCTGAAGGTGCAGCATCGATGAACGAATCCATAAAGAATAAAACTGTAACTCTACTAGAAGATATTGATAAATTTGTTGACGGAGCTGCAGTCAAAGGTGTCGGAGAAAAAACTTTTGACATTTGCGAAGAATTTGTTGATGATATTCTACTCGTGCCTGAAGGGAAAGTATGCACAACGATCTTGGAATTATATAATGAACATGCGATTATTGCAGAGCCTGCGGGTGCTTTGCCAATTGCTTCACTTGATTTTTATAAAGAGAAAATTAAAGGGAAGAATATTGTTTGTGTCATTAGCGGAGGTAATAATGATTTCGGCAGAATGCAGGAAATGAAGGAAAGATCCCTCTTGTATGAAGGACTTTTATATTACTTTATTGTTAATTTTCCACAGCGTGCGGGTGCATTGCGCGAGTTCCTTGATGAAGTGCTTGGACCTAATGATGATATCACAAGATTTGAATATACAAAAAAGAATAATAAGGATAATGGCCCGGCTTTAGTAGGCATTGAGCTGCAGAATAAAGAGGATTACCCTGGTTTAATCCAAAGAATGAATAAAAAAGGTTTTGCCTATACAGACATTAATAAAGACAGTAATCTTTTCCATTTACTTGTTTAAAATAGCATCCAATATTATAATGAAAATGGTAAACAGATTTATAAGCTATTATAGTGACAAGAAGGTAAAGCGTTTTGTGAACTAAATATGAACTTTCTTGATCTTTTACCACAAGCGTTGTTAAAAGCACTATAATTGAATTTAGGTTTATCAGTAAGTTATTTTGAGGAGGATGTTTATGCTTTCAAACATCGGAGTTCCTGGATTAATTCTAATTCTTGTTTTGGCATTAATTATATTTGGCCCAAAAAAATTACCTGAGATCGGCCGTGCTTTTGGTCAAACACTTAGGGAATTTAAGAAGTCTACTCGTGATTTAACAAGTGACGTGATGGAAGAATTAGAGGATGACAAGAAAAAAACGCTTAAATAAGATGGCAAGATGAATGTCTTGCCTTTTTTTCGTCTTTTTGCCGTTATTCCAAACATAGTATTTTCAGGAGAAGAAAATGGAAGATAAAGAACTGAACTTAGTTGAGCATTTGGATGAATTAAGGAAAAGGTTAATTATAACCATAGCAGCCTTTTTAGTTTTCTTTGTAGCAGGTTTCATGTATGTGGAAGAAATTTATCATTGGTTTGTCCGCGACCTTGATGTGAAACTTATTGTACTTGGTCCAAGTGATATTATCTGGGTTTACTTTATGATTGCATCTGTTGTTGCCATTGCAGCGACAATCCCGGTTTTAGCTTTGCAAATTTGGCTATTTGTTAAACCAGCTTTAAGTCCGGCAGAAAGAAGAATTTCACTCTCATATATTCCTGCATTATTTATTTTATTTATCGTTGGTCTTTGTTTCGGCTATTTTGTTATTTTCCCGACAGTGTTGGGCTTTCTTGTTGATTTAGGTGGGCAGATGCTGGAAACGAATTTCACTGCGGAAAAGTATTTCCGGTTTATTATGAATATGACCATGCCATTCGGAGTACTGTTTGAATTGCCGGTTGTAGTCATGTTCTTGACATCACTAGGAATACTTAACCCATATGCCCTTGCAAAAATTCGAAAATATGCATACTTTATTCTTATTGTTATTGCCATTGTTATTTCCCCGCCTGACTTTATGTCAGATTTCCTTGTAGCCATTCCGTTATTATTCTTATATGAAATTAGCATCAACTTATCAAAAATTGTCTATAAGCGCAAATTAAAGAAGGAACAGCAATGGGAAGAACAGAATGATTACGAACCTTTAGACGAAAATTAATGGGTCTGAAGTAATTTTACGGGCATTTGAAGAAAAATTATGCGAAAAAATATTTTCATATACACATATTTAGACACCTTTCGAGAGCAAAATTCATGTATAATATAGTCAAACGGGTAAAAAAGAGGATTGATATTTTGCTATTTAAAAGCCTGGAGTTCAAAAATGCTGTTGGACAGAAGGTTAAGATTACGGAAATTCCTGTATTAGAGAGAAATAGCCCATTTTACTTCATGATTCAAGTCCGTTTGCAAACTTTCATGACATCCCTATATAAGGATTCCAAGAAAGTTATGAAGAATCACTCTTTTCGAGAGTATTTAAAAAGAGTTTTAAAATGGCCAGTGTATGAGGAGCTATTTAAGACTCCAGAATTAAAAAATAACGCTTGAACTATTTTTGAGTATCGGCTTAGCAGCAGGTACTCTTTTTATTTTGCAAAAAAAACCTAAGCGACTATCGCTTAGGTTGAGATTAGCTTGGAAATGGGGTAGGGGTAGGTTCCGCATATCCTTCTTTGTACTTATCATCAATGTATTGGCGAATCTCTTTTATCGATTTTCCATCTTTGTATTGAATAATGCTTTCAGCAGCTGTTTCTAAACAAACGCCGCAGCGTGTCCCATGGTCATCCCAGACAACTTCACCAGATTGTTTATTTTCATATACAAAACAATCATAATTATCCATATGACCTCCTGATTCTCCGCATCCGCAATAACATGGAATCGCCTCTAATAAATCCTTGTGCTGGGCAGCTGCCCCGTATATGATTTGCATTTGCTCGGGCTTTTCATTCAGAAAATCCGGAAGCACTTCATTAGATTTTGTCAATTCGCGCAAGTCTCCATTTTCTGCATGGAAAGTATGAACACTCTCATCCTTATTTGAACCGGCAGATTCTTCTATTTTGGATGAGCAGGCTGATAAAAGGCTAAAGATGCCGAAAACTGTCAGGAAATAAGCAAATAATTTAATCCTCATCAAATCACCTGAATTCTACTTATTTTAATCCCTACTACTATAACATAATTTATTGAAAAATATAAAAATGATCCCCATGGTTCATTGATTTGTCATATATAATAGGTAGTAGTACGCGAATGTTGTAACTTTTACTAGACTTTAAAGGAATTATGATTGTCTTTGTCGAAAAGATTACTTGGTTGAGAATATTAGGATTCGGGGACTGATTTATGAAGGATCATATAAATAACTTACCTTTGTCCAGAAAAGTTTTTCTATTCTCGTTTATTATAAGTTTAATTCTAGTTTCTATTACAGCTGGAATAAGTTTAATCCTACAAACAAACCAGATGGAAAAGCAGATGAAATATCGGGTTGTTGAAATGTCAACATTATGGAGTACGACTTTCAATGCGAAGGATATTAAAAGGATAAATGATGATAGAAATACAGAACATCCTATATTTCAAAATTTTACTGAAAAGCTGTCACTTGTAAATGAGAAGGCACCTAATACAAATGCCATTCTTCTATCAACGGATGTTATGAATGAGGATGAAATTTTTATTCTGGCCACTTCCAAAAGCCATAAAAAGATCGGGCTTCTCCCATTTTCTTATCATGAGGCGGTTAAGGTGTACTTAGACGGTTATAAGAAAGCTATTTCGTCAAAAAAAGTCATAGCTACTGAAGTGTACGAGGATAAATATGGAACTTGGATATCAGCTTTTGTTCCAATTCTAAAAGATAATGTGGTTGCCGGTGTTATCAGCTTTGATATAAACGCACACCTTATCAGGGAATACCGAAATAAGATGTCAGCCTATTTAATTGCCCTCTTGCTTCTGATGACAGTCAGTGGTTATTTAATATTAAAAAGAGGCTTGAAAAAAGTATTGTATCCGGTTAATGAAATAATCGTAGGCTTTAATGAAGTAAGCAATGGAAATTTCAATGTGAAATTAAAGTCTCCAAACCAAGCTGATTTGGGTATTTTAGCCGAACGATTTAATAATATGACGAGTCAGCTATCCTTGCTTTTTGATCGTTTATCTGCCACCTCTGTGGAGTTTGGAACGACTCATAAAAATGCTGTTTCCATGCACAGATTTGAAGAAGCTATAGATGAAATGGAACAAATCTTACATAAAACAAAAATTCTGCGAGAACTTCAAAGAGCAGAAAAAATGAATGCAATTGGGCAGCTTGCAGCCTCTGTTGCCCATGAAATAAGAAATCCTATGACGGTTGTCAAAGGATTCCTGCAAATCTTTTTGGCTAAAGATCAAATGAGCGATGAAGAGCGTATGTATATTCGATTAATGATAGAAGAAATGAGTCGTGCCGAAACGATTATCAATGACTATCTTTCTTTAGCAAAGCCAGATATTGAACATACCGAAAAGGTGGATGCAGCCGAAACAGCTTCAAAGGTACTGGACCTGATGAATTCATATGCCATGATGTCAAAAAATATTATGGTCGTTCCTACTTTGAATGAAGGGGTTTTTATTCAAGGGAATATTAGCGAGCTAAAGCAAGTACTGATTAATATTTTAAAGAACGGAATCGAAGCTATGAAGGTCGGAGGTACATTAAGTATTTCGGTTTATAAGGATGAAAAGTATGGAGTTTTTGAAATAAGTGATACAGGAATTGGAATGAGTGCGGAAGAACTAGAACGGTTAGGGACGGCATTTTATTCATTAAAGGAGAAAGGAACAGGAATCGGATTAATGGTCTGTTACCAAATCATCGAAAGAATGAAAGGGAAAATTGAAGTGCAAAGTCAAAATGGGAAGGGAACAACCTTCAAGATTTTTATTCCTTTAGTGGATGATCATGCAGAATAACAATAAGTACTCCTAGCAATTGATCCTACCCTGAAAATTGGATGTTTCTTTCTAATTATTCAAGCTATGTGAATATGATAAATAGCAGGGGGATTCATGATGGGGATGAAAAATGTCCTTATATTTAGCGATTATGGGATTGATGATATTGTAGCAATGTTATTTGCTTATTTTTGCCAGGAAATTAATATTGTTGGGATAGTTGCAAATTATGGAAATGTGTCAAGAAAAGATGCGATTCGAAATGCGGCTTACTTGCAGGAAGTAACAGGTATTAAAAATATCCCTATTTTTGGAGGGGCTGAATTGCCGCTAACAGGTGAAATGCCTGAATATGTTCCAGAGGTGCACGGACTTGAAGGGCTAGGTCCCATAGTGCCTAATCTCGATGTAAATGAAAATTTATTTGAAAATTTTTATGAGGTAAAATTTCTGATTGACAAGTACAAACATAACATCACGATTGTCAATATTGGCAGAATATCCTCTTTGGCAACAGCTTTCATATTGTCCCCGCGAATAATGGAACAGGTAAATGATTATTACATTATGGGCGGGGCCTTTTATGTTCCTGGGAATGTGACGCCAACTGCTGAGGCTAATTTTTTTGGTGATCCATATGCTGCAAGAATTCTCATAAATAATTCACATAAGAAAATTCATCTTTTTCCTTTAGATGTAACAATGTCTGCTATTATTACACCAGCTATTATTGATTCGCTTCACCAATATTACCTTTCAACTAATAATAAAATAGGCCTTTTAGTAAAACCAATGGTCGATTATTATTATTCCTTCTACCAAAAATCTAACCCAGGCATTAGCGGAAGTCCTTTACATGATGTTTTATCTCTGTGGGCATTACTGGAAAGCTCAGAAATTAAATATGCAGAGGTACCTATTCAAGTAGTTGTTGAAAAAGGGATTGCATTTGGGCAAAGCATCGGAGATTTTCGGAAGAAGCCTGATTTACAATCAAAAGATTATAAAATTCATAAGGTTGCTGTTCAGTTTAACTATTCAGCATTTATTAAATCATTCTATGACATAATGAGAACACCAGTAGATGGAATTCTTGAAAAATAAAATGGAATCTGCATAATGTCACAGGTTTGCCATATTTTTTTCTTTCTTCTTTCTCTTCTGTCTGCTAGAATAGGTTCGAATATATAGAGGAGCGGATACAGAAATGAAATCTAGAGTCATGACAATCATCATATCGATCTTAACAATCTTTCTTCTGTCGGCTTGTGGCAATGGTGAAATAAAAGATGCCAAAAACTGGCCAGTTGCCGATTTTACTTTTACAGATCAAAATAATAAATCCCTTGGACTATCCGATTTAAATGGAAAGGTTTGGGTAGCTGATTTTATCTACACGAACTGTCCTGATGTTTGCTTACCAATGACTTTTAATATGGCTAAGCTGCAGGACTTGGCGAAGAAAGAGAAAATCGAGAATATCGAGTTTGTTTCCTTCAGTGTAGATCCGGAAATCGATACCCCAGAGGTTTTAACGAAGTATGCGGGTAATTTTGACGTGGATTTTAATAATTGGCACTTTTTAACTGGCTATAAACAAGAGGAAATTGAGAAATTCGCCATGGATAATTTTAAAACTATTGTTAAAAAGCCTGAAAATAACCCTGATGTTATTCATCAGACATATTTTTATTTAGTTAATCAAGAGGGGAAGATCATGAAATTATATTCCGGCCTTGAAGACATCCCTTTTGAAGAAATTATTAATGACATTAAGACTTTACAATAGACCTTTCATAGGTCTGTTTTTTTTGTCATGAATATAGATGAACGTGTTATAATAATCAATACGGTAAATAAACGTACCCCCACCTCAAGGATTTCTACGATTTTAAAAAGGCGGGTGATTACATGAGATTCATATTCCCCATGTTCATTATGAGCATACTAATTCTTGCTTCATGCAATATTCATTCCTCTTCGGAAATTGGTAAACTAAATCAAGCAAAACAAACCGTCCTGACGGCAAAAAATATGCCGGCTGAGGATTTTATTCCCCATGACATCACAATTGTTTCTGCTGGAGACTCACTAACTGAAGGTGTAGGGGACAGTACAAATAGAGGTGGCTATATTCCATACTTAAAAGTAAAATTAGAGGAAGATAAGGGAATAAGTGATGCTCATTTTTATAATTTTGGTGTCAAAGGCAATCGTTCAGATCAGCTCTTAAAAAGACTAGATTCAAATAAGATAAAGACTGCAATTGGAGAAGCAGATATCGTCATTGTAACAATAGGCGGAAATGATATGATGAAGGTCGTCCATGAAAACTTTTCAAGTTTAAATTTGAAGGCCTTTCAAAAACAAAATCAACTATTTAAAGATAATTTGGATGATACGCTCTTCAAGATTCGAAAGGAAAACCCTAGTAGCCTTGTTGTTTTGGTTGGATTATATAATCCGTTCTTTACTTGGTTTGCTAATATTAATGAAATTAATGAGATTGTTGATGAATGGAATACTGAGAGTAAAGAAATCCTTGAAAAATATCCAAATACGTTTTTTGTAGAAATTGATGATCTTTTTCAAAAGAATGCGGAGGATTTACTCTTTACAGATTATTTCCATCCAAATGATAAAGGCTATGAACTTATTGCTGGCCGTGTTTATGATAAGTTGAAAGAAGAAGCTTTAACTAAGCTATCAGAATGATTTTACACAGTGGGGAATGGAGAGAATTGAAATTGAAGGAACAGAAATGGAAAAAACTCTTTTTCCTTTTACTGGTGATTAACATAATGGTCATCGCGGTGTTATTGGCGGTTGTCAATTCTCCTGTTGAAGATGATCATTATTCACCACAAAACATTGATTTAAATGCACATGTGCCATTTAGAATTCAAACTGATAAGGCAGACTTAAATCAAGTAATCAACCATTATCTTGATAAGGAAGGATTAACGGGGCCAATTGATTACCAAATTTTCTTAGATAATGAAGTTGAGTTATATGGGTCTGTTCCAGTATTTAGTCAAGAAATACAAATGAAGCTTACATTTGAACCGATTGCTTTAGATAATGGGGATATTCTTCTACAGCAGAAGTCAATATCAGTCGGTCAGCTTCAATTGCCAGTATCTTATGTTTTAAAGTTTGTAAAGGAGAAATATAAAGTGCCCAATTGGGTTACCATACAGCCAAACGAGGAAAGAATCTATGTTTCATTACAAACAATGAAATTGAAAAGCGATATTCATGTAAAGGTTGATGAATTCGATTTGAAAAATGATGATATTCGTTTCACGCTGCTCGTACCGATCAAGTAATAATAATCGATCAAAAAGTATAATGCAAAGGCAGGTCTACCTTTGCATTATGCTTTTTTAATTTTTAACGATGACAACTTCAAGTCCGGGTTCGCTCGTAATGGAACCAACGATAAGGATGGAATATGCCTTGTTGGGCTTTAATTGTAGTTGTGGAATTGGCAGGGCAATATTAGAGGACCCAGCAATTCTTGCTTCGAGGTCCACTGTCGCAGGAGTCAGTCTAATATAGCTTGTATGTTTACGGAAGGATATATTAGAAAAGATAACATCTCTATCCTTAACAGCGATATCTAAGGCAGGTGCATCCGGAGAAAGATGAATGAATCTAATCTTTGTTTCACCTCTAGGCACACGTGGGTCGTCCTCTAGGGCAAGCCACTTTAGATTCTTTACATGCCCAGAAGGAATTAAGGTATAATGTTTTCCATGCTCAATCGTTACTTTTCGGCTAAGGACGGTCGAAACCATATTGCCTGTTGGATAAATATCAATTTGATGTTTGCCTGCAGGCAAAGAAAGGTAATTACTTACTTCTTTATGGGAGAAATCCTTTAATATCCGAATGCCATCAATATAGATATCTACATTAGGGGCATCAATGGAAGCATGGATGAAACGCACTCTTCCTAGAACGTTTCTATCTTGTTGGTTGGGCAATATATGAGTACGCATCATTTGAGCTGCCATATTCATATAGTGCAAATGCTTCTGATAATAAGCAATGTGGTTGGAAGGATTTATATATTTATAATAATTTGCAAGCAGGTCATAATAACTAGCCTTTTGTAAAAAATCATGATAATTTTGATTTCGAGACATACCCCTCGCTCCTATCTAGATGTGTATACGTCAATAACTTATGCGAAAGGGCATAGGTTGGTGTCATCTCCTTGTTATTTAACAATCATTTAGGCATAACCAATTTTGGATGCAAAAACACTTTACAAATGGTTAGAAGTTCCATATAATAAATTTAATTAGATGAAAGGCGGGTGAAGTGCAATGACAAAATTATTAATTGTAAGCAATCTCATTGTTTCTAATATTTGCACAGCCCAATCTAATTCTGTTTAATGTGATAGGAATGTTCTTTTTCTATGCTTATTAAACCATGGGCTGTGGTGCCTATGGTTTTTTTATATTTTATTTGCATGGAGGAAGAAAACTTGAATTTAAATTTAATTGGTTTTAATGATTTTTTTGAAAAGGAATTTGAAGCATACAAAATAGAGGGCTATTCAGTAGGACGCGTTTCACTTGAACATAAAAGAATGTATCGGGTTTGGACGGAGGAAGGCGAATTATTGTGTGAAGTGGCTGGAAAGTTTGCTTATATGGCAGCTTCTAGAGAAGATTACCCTGCAGTTGGAGATTGGGTCGTTTTGAAAGCTCGTCATGATGAAGGTCGTGGCACCATTCATAAGGTGCTGCCAAGAAAAAGTAAATTTTCAAGAAAAGCAGCCGGTGAAAATACAGAAGAGCAAATTGTCGCTACGAATGTGGATACAATCTTTCTTGTAAATTCTTTAAATGATGATTTAAATTTACGCAGAATCGAAAGATATTTGCTTTTATCATGGGAAAGCGGTGCAAATCCAGTTATTGTTTTAACGAAAGCTGATTTATGTGATGATCTTGAAGGAAAGTTTTCTGAAGTAGAAGGTATTGCAATGGGTGTACCGATTGTTTCGGTTAGTGTGCTGGAGGAAAAAGGAATTGAAGGTCTAAAGCCTTATCTTCTCCCAGGAAAATCTATTGCACTGCTCGGCTCATCAGGTGTTGGAAAATCAACCTTAACGAATTATCTGTTAGGTGATGAAAAGCAAAAGGTACAGGATATTCGTGAAGATGATGATAAGGGACGGCATACGACAACCCACCGAGAGTTAGTTCTGCTGCCAGGTGGAACAGTGTTAATCGATACCCCGGGAATGAGGGAGCTTCAGCTTTGGGAAAGTGCTGATGGATTGTTGGAAAGCTTTACAGATGTTGAAGAGATAGCAGAGCAATGTAAGTATCGGGACTGCAGCCATACTCGAGAGCCGGGATGTGCTGTTGCACTTGCTATTAATAATGGTTTGCTCGATAGCAATCGTCTTGCGAGCTATAAAAAGCTGCAACGGGAATTGGCTTATTTAGAAAGAAAACAAGATCAGCGGGCACAGCTGGAAGAGAAGAAACGCTGGAAAAGCATAAACATAAGCATGAAAAATTCAAAAAAGAAAATGTATTAATGGTTAGTGAATGAGATCTCAGTTTATGAGGTCTCTTTTGCATATTGGAGGAAATTCTTTTATTCTTATGTGTAACTTTGAAAAAATAGGCAAATACCCGTACAGGTCAAGCTCCCAATTCATAAGGTAATATGGAAAAATGCCTTAAAAAAGATGAGGAGTGAAGGAATATGTATTATGGAAGTGGCTTTGGTGCAGATCCTTGCTATCCTGGAACCGGATATCCAGTAGCAGGTGCCTTTGAACCTGGTTATCCTGGTTATGGATATCCAGTAGGGGGTGCCTTTGCTGGACCAGTAGGCGGATGTGGCTTTGGAGGCGGTTTTGCCTTAATTGTTGTATTGTTTATTCTATTAATCATCATCGGTGCCAGCTGTTTTAGTTTTTGTTAAGACATCTAATATATTCAAGACTGTCTTCGGATTCGGAGCGGTCTTTTTTTATTTTACCTCCCTGTTTCTATCTGCCTATTTTATTTTCGTTTTCTCCATGAAAGATTCAAACATTCTTCTCATATAATCTAGTATTGTCCTAAACGTAAGAATTTGCTTTCTCAAGTGGATGGAGGGGGAGGGCTTATGAATAAGTCCAATTTAATTAAACCAGTGCTGGAGAATGAATATCCAGTGATTGATTATGGCAAAGGAATATACTTATACGATCAAGATGGGAAGGAATATTTGGATGCATCATCTGGTGCCATTACAGCAAATATCGGTCATGGGGTAAAGGAAATTATTGATGCCATGCATGAGCAGGCTAAACGGGTTTCATTTGTCTATCGGTCACAGTTTACGAGTAATGCAGCCGAAAATCTTGCACGAAAAATTGCGGAGCAAACAATTGGAGACTTAAACTGGTGTTTTTTTGTAAATAGCGGTTCAGAGGCAACGGAGACAGCAATGAAAATTGCTATTCAATATTGGCAAGAAAAGGGAAGCCACACAAAGACAAAGGTATTATCAAGATGGATGAGCTATCATGGGATTACTTTAGGAGCCTTATCCATGTCGGGGCATACAGGCAGAAGGGCAAGATTTATTCCGCTTCTTGAAGATTTTCCGGTTATTCATCCTCCCTATTGTTATCGCTGTCCATATAATCGAGAGGCGCCAGACTGCGGGTATGTTTGTGCACATGAGCTTGATACAGTGATAAAACGTATAGGCGCCGAACATATTGCAGCCTTTATTGCTGAACCGATCATTGGAGCTTCTGGTGCTGCTATTACCCCTCCAAAAGGCTATTATCAGGTCATTAAAGAAATTTGTGATAGAAACGGGATTCTTTTTATTGCGGATGAAGTGATGACCGGCTTTGGCAGAACGGGTGCTATGTTAGCCTGTGAGCATTGGGGCATCGAGCCAGATATTGTTGCATTAGGAAAAGGAATGGGTGCCGGGTATGCCCCAATTGCAGCTGCGTTAGTAAGCGAACGGGTGATGGAGCCCATCCTCTCTGGTTCAAAAATCGTCATGAGCGGACATACTTTAAGTGCAAACCCCCAGTCATGTGCAGTTTCCCTAGCTGTTCTTGAATACTTAGATAAAAACGAAATTATTAAAGAGGTTGATCAAAAGGGTAATTACTTAATAGAAAAACTTGCTAAATTACAAGAAAAGTTCCCGTTTATTGGAGATATTCGTGGAAAAGGGCTTATGATCGGGTTGGAATTTGTCCAAAATCTAGAAGATAAAACGCCTTTCCCGCGATCCCTTCTATTTACGCAAAAATTAATCCAGCTTGCGCAAATTTATGGGTTGATTATCTATCCGGCAGGTGCAGGCATTGATGGAATGAATGGGGATGCCGTTTTAATTGCACCTCCTCTTACGATTACTTTCCAAGAAATAGATGAATTACTAAAGCGTTTACAAATCACTTTTGAATCGTTTGCTGAACAATATTTATCAACTGAGGAGGGGGCAAGTAATGGATAATTCCTTCAAAAAAATAATTTCGATCGAAGCAGCATTAGAGTATTTCACTGATGGAATGACCATCTTGTATGGCGGATTCGGAGGAATAGGCTCTCCTCCAACGATTATCGATGGGATTCTAGAGAAGGGAATAAGAAATCTTACATTGATTGGGAATGATACTGGATTTCCTCATATTGGGATAGGTAAAATTGTTAGCCAAGGGAGAGCTCGGAAAATTATTGCTTCTCATATTGGATCAAATCCAGTTGCTGGACAATTAATGACAGAAGGAAAACTAGAGGTTGAATTTTCTCCACAAGGAATTCTTGCAGAGAGAATAAGAGCTGGTGGAGTGGGATTAGGTGGAATTCTATCAGATATTGGGATGGATAATGAAATGGTATCCAGCAATAAGCAGAAAATCATTATCGGCAATAAACAATATCTAGTCGAAACAGCATTAACCGGTGATGTATCCATCGTATTTGCAAAGAAAGCCGACTCGTTCGGAAATCTCATCTACGATAAAAGTGCACGTAATACAAATCCCCTTGTCGCAATGGCAGGAGACATAACCATTGCCGAGGTGGAGGAAATTGTCCCTGTTGGAAGCCTAGATCCAGATGAAGTGGTAACACCAGGAGTTTTTGTTGATTATATTGTTCCTTCTAAAGGGGTGAATTGGAAATGGGCATGGGAATAGATATTCGCAATAGAATTGCTAAGCGTGCAGCAGAGGAGATTAAAGATGGAATGGTCGTGAATCTAGGTATTGGCATTCCATCCCTTGTCCCTAATTATTTGCCTGAACAAATGAACGTTATTTTTCATGCGGAAAATGGCATCACTGGTATGGGGCCAAGCCCAATAAAAGGGGAGGAGGATGAGAATCTTTGTAATGCTGGCGGGTTTCCAGTAACAGTTATCGAAGGTGCCTCCTTTTGTGATAGTGCTATTTCCTTTGGCATGATCAGGCGAGGAAGAGTGGATATGACCATCTTAGGATCACTAGAAGTAAGCGAAAAAGGCGATTTAGCCAATTGGATCGTTCCTGGTAAGAAGGTCCCTGGAATGGGCGGGGCAATGGAACTCGCCCAAAAGGCCAAAATAGTTATTGTTGTAATGAGTCATACGGATAAGCATGGAAAAGCGAAAATAGTGAAGAAATGCTCCCTTCCATTAACCTCTTCAAGCTGTGTTAACATCATTATTACAGAGATGGCTGCCTTTCAAGTGACGGCAGAGGGGCTAGTGTTAACCGAAATATTCTCACCATATACAATTAATGAAATAAAAGCAAAAACTGGCTGTGAATTTCAAATAAGCGATCACCTTAGATTCATAGATTAACATTAACAAGCAGAATTTGGTAGCATAGAGAGGAGCGGTGGGATGCAAGGAGGAATAAAGGAATGGCTGAACAGGAATCGAAAAAAAGGGATATATCTTCTTCAAAGACTTGTCCAGGAAGGCAGCATTCGCGGAAATGAAAGCAGAGCTCAGGCGATCATCATTGAAAAGTGCAGAGAGCTCGGTCTTCAAGTTGATATTTGGGAAATAGGCGATGAACAGGTAATTAATCACCCCAAATTCTGTTCTGATCGAAAGGATTTTACAGGAAATCCAAATGTGATTGGGGTCCTTAAAGGATCTGGCGGAGGAAGGTCACTCATATTAAATGGACATATCGATGTAGTTCCAGAGGGGGACCGGAATGATTGGATTCATGACCCTTTTAGTGGCCACATCGAAAATGGAAAATTATATGGCAGAGGATCGACTGATATGAAAGGGGGCTCTGTGGCACTGCTTCTCGCTATAGAGGCCATCATCAATCTTGAGATACAGCTTAAAGGGGATGTAATTTTTCAAAGTGTCATTGAAGAAGAAAGCGGGGGGGCTGGAACTCTGGCAGCTGTGTTAAGAGGGTACCAGGCAGATGGTGCCATTATCCCTGAGCCGACAAATATGAAGCTGTTTCCAAAACAGCAAGGATCCATGTGGTTTCGCATCACAGTAAAAGGACGTTCAGCCCATGGTGGAACTAGATATGAAGGAGTAAGTGCGATAGAGAAAATGGTGCTTGTCATTCATAAATTACAAGAATTGGAGAAAAGAAGAAATGAGAAAATATTAGACCCCCTTTATCAGCATATACCAATCCCAATTCCTATTAATATTGGAAAAATTCACAGCGGAGAATGGCCATCCTCTGTCCCTGATATTGCGATCATTGAAGGAAGAATGGGTGTTGCCCCTCATGAACAAATGGAGGATGCTGAGAAGGAGCTGGCAGATGCCTTAGAGGAATTGGTTAAGAAAGACCAGTGGCTAAATGAAAATCGGCCAAAAGTTGAGTGGTTTGGCGGCAGATGGCTGCCAGGAAATTTAGATGAAAATCATCCTCTAATGGAAACAATTTCGGAAGCATTTGAACAAGTAAAAACGACAATGCCGATTATTGAGGCATCTCCATGGGGAACAGATGGCGGAATCCTTTCGGTTGTAGGTAACACGCCTGTCGTTGTATTTGGTCCAGGGGTCACCGCGGCTGCCCATGATGTAAATGAGTATATTTCCATTGACGAAATGTTTGAAGCTGCGGAAATCATTGCCTTATCGATCATTAATTGGTGTGGGGTTTACGAGGAAATGGCATAAAAAATTTATTTTAAAGGGGCCGGAGGCGGGGCCCCTTTTTAGAAATGAGGAATGTATTATGGAATCAATTGCTGAAGTGCAATTGATTAAAAATGAAAATTATACGATGAAGGTGTATATTGATTTGTTTAATAAACGAATTCGTGTAGACGATATATATGGAGATATTTTACAAGTAATGGCGAAAGCTGAAGAAATGGCAAAAGAGCTGCAAGTGGAAAAATTGATTCTGAAGGGAAGAAGAGAACAATTCCCCTTGCTGATTATGTATGGTTATTCGTGTGAAGCGATGATTGACCGCTATTTTCTGGGCTCTGATATGTTTTTTTTCTGCAAATATTATACAACTGAGAGAAGGACAAGCGCTCAATGGCTAATAGAAGATTCCATTACAGAAAACGTCATTAAGCTTGAACAATACTTAAAATCAGTGAAGCCGCCACAGGAATATATACTTAAGAAGCTAAGCCCAGAAGATGCAAAAACACTTGCAGCACTTTATCAAGAAGTGTTTCAAATTTATCCAACACCCCTTAATGATCCAAATTATATTATTGAAACGATGAAAGAAGGAACAATCTATTATGGCTTCCTGTTCAATGGCAAAATTGTAAGTGCCGCCTCGGCTGAAGTGAATGACTTTTACAAAAATGCAGAATTAACCGATTGTGCGACATTGCCTCAACATCGAAAGCATGGTCTCATGAAAATTTTATTAGAAAAGCTTGAAATTGAATTGAAAGCGAATGGGGTGTACTGTGCCTATTCGATTGCAAGGGCATTATCATTCGGAATGAATGCAGCACTTCATCAGCTTGGTTACTGCTATAGGGGCAGGCTTACAAATAATTGCTATATTTTCGACAAGCTTGAGGATATGAATGTATGGGTAAAGGACCTTTCTCTAAATAGATGAATTTCATATGATTCTCAGGTGTTGTAAATTGTAAATGCCAAATTTTCGGCAGCAAAATGACTAATTTTAGGCACATGCTCATATATATTAGCGGGGAGGGGATGAGGATCACTGAAATACATGTGAAATCAAGAGAGGTTCTCTCTGCAATATTGAACGGAATAGATGAGGGAATTCATGTAGTAGATATAGACGGGAAGACGATTTATTATAATGAAATTGCCGCGAAGCATGATGGAATGAATGTAGATGAAGTATTAGGAAAGCCGCTGTTAACAGCATTTCCTTCATTAACTGATCAAACAAGTACACTATTAAAAGTAATCAAAACAAATAAGTCCATTTATAATCAATCACAGTCATATGTTAATGCACATGGCCACCAAATCGATACGATAAATACAACATTGCCTATTAGAGTAAATGGGAAAACGGTTGGTGCAGTTGAAATTGCAAAAGATTATTCCAGACTAAAGCTCCTTTCTGAGAGCTTAATTGATTTACAGAAAAAGATGAAGTCTGCTGCGAAGAGTAAAAGAAAATCTTCTAGCAGCACGCAATACACACTAGATAATCTAATAACTGTGAGTCCTGAGCTTATTGAAGTTAAACATGAGGCTAAGAAGCTGGCAAAATCAGACTCTCCCATCATGGTATTTGGTGAAAGCGGCTGTGGGAAGGAGCTATTTGTACAAGGAATTCACCATGCATCATTAAGAGCCAATGGTCCATTTATTGCTCAGAACTGTGCGGCCATTCCGGAATCATTGCTGGAAAGCATTTTATTCGGTACTTCTAAAGGCAGTTATACAGGTGCTGTTGACCGTTCTGGTTTGTTTGAGCTTGCAGATGGAGGCACGCTTTTTTTAGATGAAATTCATACAATGCCTATTGAACTCCAAGCAAAGCTTCTTCGTGTTTTGGAAGATGGGCATGTGAGAAGGGTTGGAAGTACAGAGAGTACCTTTGTTGATGTTCGAATTATTGCAGCGATGAATATTCATCCTCAAAAGGCTATGGAGAGTCAGCAAATAAGGGATGATCTTTTCTATCGATTAAATGTTTTAACCTTCAGATTGCCACCATTAAGGGAAAGGAAAGAAGATATCATATATCTGCTCGATCACTTTGTTTCATTCTTTAATAAGGTATTAAAGAAAATAGTTAAAGGTGCGGACAATCAAGTTCTTGAACGATTCCTTGCCTATAAATGGCCGGGGAATGTTAGGGAATTTAAGCATGCCATTGAATACATGATGAATGTATGTGAAGAAGATTTTCTGACCACGGATGACCTCCCTGTGATGATGAAGCAAAACTACCGCACGTTGAAAATAGACGAGAAAAATCACAGCTTATCCTTAAGAGATAATTTGCAGAAGCTTGAAGAAAAGCTTATTCTGGACGCTCTTAAGAAATCAGATGGTAATGTTAAACAGGCTGCAAAGCTCTTGGAAATTCCCAGACAGACCTTACAATACAAGATGATAAAGCTCGAAATAAACAAGGTTCACCAGCTTTAACCATATCCTCAACGAATGCCGGATTATCGGCATTTTTTTCTTGTTCTCTTTGCTGAAAAATGCCCCCTCAAAAAAAAATCCATAGCTCTAAGCCTTAATAATACAGGACCTATTAAGCCAATTAGGCATAAATTGTATGAGGATTTAATAATTTGGCACAGTACTTGCATGTTTTGTTAATAAGAAATTTTTGAGGAGGAGTACGATGAAATCATTTTTATATAAGCCTGATCGCCATTGGAAGGATATTGAGCTTTGGAAAGATGTAACTGAAGAGCAATGGAACGATTGGTTATGGCAATTAACAAATACTGTTCGTACGGTTGATGATTTAAAGAAAGTTATTAATCTTACCCCTGCTGAAGAAGAAGGAGTGAGAATTTCAACTAAGACTATTCCTTTGAATATTACTCCTTACTATGCTTCATTAATGAATCCAGATGATCCCCGCTGTCCGATTCGGATGCAATCAGTACCCATTTCACATGAAATTTACAAGACGAAATATGACCTAGAGGATCCGCTCCATGAAGATGAAGACTCACCAGTTCCCGGACTAACGCATCGTTATCCAGACCGTGTTCTCTTTCTTGTGACCAATCAATGCTCCATGTATTGCCGCTATTGTACGAGACGCCGTTTTTCCGGACAGATTGGCATGGGTGTTCCTAAGAAACAGCTGGATGCAGCGATAGACTATATTAGAAATACCCCACAGGTTAGAGATGTTCTCATATCTGGCGGTGATGGGCTTTTGATTAATGATAATATATTGGAATATATTTTAAAAAACCTGCGCAAAATTGATCATGTTGAAATTATTCGAATTGGAACAAGAGCGCCTGTCGTGTTTCCACAAAGAATTACCGAAAACCTCTGCAATATTTTGAAAAAATATCACCCAATCTGGCTAAATACTCATTTCAATACATCGATTGAAATAACAGAAGAATCGAAAAGGGCCTGTGAGATGCTGGCAAATGCTGGTGTACCGGTTGGAAATCAATCTGTGATACTAGCTGGAATAAATGACAGTGTACCAATTATGAAGAGACTTATGCACGACCTCGTAAAAATTAGGGTCCGTCCATATTATATTTACCAATGTGATTTGTCTGAGGGAATCGGACATTTCCGTGCACCGGTTTCAAAGGGGCTTGAGATTATTGAAGGTCTTCGAGGGCACACATCAGGTTATGCTGTTCCAACCTTTGTCGTTGATGCTCCCGGAGGCGGTGGGAAAATAGCCCTGCAGCCAAATTATTTAATATCACAAAGTGCAGATAAAGTAGTTCTCCGAAATTTTGAGGGTGTTATTACGACTTATCCAGAACCAGAGAACTATGTTCCAGGTCGCGCGGAAGGATACTTTAAGGAAGTGTATCCAGATATGGAAGAGAAGCGATCAAAGGTTGGTATTGCAGCATTAATGAATGATCAGAAATTTAACCTTGTCCCTGAAGGCTTAGTACGACTTGAGCGCCGGGAAAAATATGAGCATGATCCATCACACGTATCATTAAAAGATAAAAGAGAAAAGCGGGATCAGCTAAAAGAGAAGAAGTTCATGGCACAGCAAGTGAAGCAAAAACCTGTTGATTCAGAAATAAAAGCAATTGCGAGCGAATAGGAGGGGGGAATTTAGTGAAGGATACATGTGCCTGGTGTGCTAGTGAAAAGATTAATACCGGAAACGGGGATGTTTATTGGGAGCTGCCCGATGGTTCAAGAGCGATAAAAATTAGTGAGGTCCCAACCGTCTTTTGTCACGATTGTCAGATGGAATACCAAACAGATCAGCTAGTTAAAGAAATTGATGACCAATTGTTCCTTATCAATACGAGAGAGATCGGCCAAGAAACAACTTTTACAAATTTAATGGCGCAGCCTAGATTATTGAAAAGAAATTATTTTGATTTTTCAACGTAATTTGTGATTTATCGCAGATTAACGGGCTGTAAGATCCCCACTTCAAGAAGTTAAGTAAAAAATTCTAAGTGGGGGATCAACAGCCCGTAAAGGCCCGATTATAGGAGCACAGACTAAGATCGCCACGTCCTGTGGCAAC
>NZ_JBALNX010000067.1:0-3088 GCF_036962035.1 Bacillus sp. JJ1773 | reverse complement strand
GAAGTTTCACTTTATCTCATAGTTCACAAAGAATTCACGTTTTATTCACAAACTTCGTTTCCTCTCTCTTTATAATGAATACAGGGGATATTCATTTACTTAGGGAGGAAGAATGATGGAACTAACTTTAATGCTTATGCTTGCAGTTGCTATGTTTGCTTTATTTTTCTGTGGATTTTATGCAGGTGTGATTAAAGAAAAATATGGAAAAAATTGGCTGCAAGCTGTTCCGATTACAGTAGCGATATTAATGTTTAATATTATTTGGATTCTGACTGAATTAGCTAAATCATCACGCTATCAGTAACTGCTTAGTCAGCATAGATGTTATAGCTTCACATGCACATAGGAAGAAGCAACCTAATATTAGGTTGCTTTTTCTATGGACGAAAACTCAGTTTTTCGCGTATAGTATGTATACGATATAATAACAATAATAGATCATTCATTTTATTTCCAAAGAGGCGGTTATAATGGCAAAAACTTTTTATCATTTTTTAATGAAATATCGGCATCCATCACCAAAGGATCGGATTAGCCACTTTGCAAATCATGCATATTTAGATCACGACTTTCCAAAGACATCATCAGATTATCATGAAATCAGCTTATATTTAGAGTTAAATGGCGCATACATGGACGGAATGGCGGTTTTTGATGAAGCATGGGAATTATTTATAATATCAGAAGGATAGGCAGGGAAACTCTTTAGGAGTAGCCCTTTTTTTGTGTTCACCTTCAATTTGTTTGACATTTCCGCTTTCTATTCATTTTTAATCAGTTTTTCTATATACGGACCGATTTTTCCTATCCTTGCATATAATATTGTAATTAAATTTCACGACTCACACCTGGAAGGATGGAGGAAATGAGCGATAGGAAAAAGTCAAAATATAATATCGGTGATACAGTCGTGATCACTATATATGGAACAGTTGGGAAAATTACAGATGTTAAATGGCTTGATGGAATGTATGTATATGAGGTGAATAAAAGCGAAGGTCTTTTTATGGAATCCAGTCTCAAAATGCTCTCTGAGTTTGAAGGAGAATTAATCGAGAAGGAGCATATTGATATAGAATACAAGTACTTTTTTGGCGATTTAGTTCAAGTAAAAGGCTATGGATCGGATCTGTTTAAGGTTGTAGGGTTTAGGACAGAAATTTGGCGTTATAAGGAAGATGCTTGGGAGGATATTATTTATGAGCTCACGAGAGTCAGTGATGGTGAATGGCTTGAGGCAGGGGAAGAAGAATTAACCATTGTTGCTGATGCGGAAAGCGCGGATGCTTTCATCCAAAAGCTTGGACTATTATATTTGCTGAATAAAAAAGAAAACCTGCCTAAATCATTAGAACAAAAAGGAGCGGCCTCCAATTTCCGAAAAACTGAAAAAGAAATACTGGCTAGTATACGTGAAAGAAAACTATTGATTGATGGTTTATTAGATATATATAATGACTACCGAATTCTATATGAAATGTTTCGTGATGAGGAATATAAACATATCATGCGAATTATTGTTAGAAAACTAAAGCAGATTTCTAGTAATGATGGAAAGAGCACCGTTTAGCTTTGATTACCGAAAATGAACAATAGATAGGCGATATATGGAACACCCAAAAATAGAATGATCTTAAACATGACTTTTAATACTTGACTGTACGACTTAATAATGATGCTTTCTTCATTGTTTACATCCTCTTTAATGATTTCAGCTAATCTAGTAATATTCATAGTTTTTCTCCTCCAATGATAGAATTCAGCACCAAAACTTTTTCTTATGGATATTTATATGCTTGTCAGCAATAAACATGTCAGGAGAAAAAAAATTTAAAGGTAAAGCTTACTTGAAAATGATTATTGTTAGCATGAATTTTAGGAGAACGTCATACATTCTCTACAAAGGGGGCGGTGCTGTGAGAGAAATTGAGGTTATTATTGATACGGAGGAAATAGCAGATTTTTTCTTTCATGAGCTAACAAGAAGAGGTTATGTGCCTGCTGAAAATGAATTAGAGGATTTGGCAGATATCGTTTTTGATTATTTATTGCAAAAGTGCATTATCGATGAAGAAATTGACCATGATTAATATAGAAAAAATGACGAGAGTTCTCGTCATTTTTAGCTAAAAGCGAAAATAATATTTTATTACATAATGAATGATCTATTCCTTTGATTGATAGGCCTCTTTATTGACAAGATTAGGAGGCTTTTTTCCTTGTAACCCATCTGTTAAGTTTCTTGCTGCAAGCTCCCACATTTTCGTCCTCGTCTGAATACTGGCACTGCCGATATGAGGAAGAGTGACTACATTAGTGAACTGCAATATAGAATGATCAATTGGGATGGGCTCCTGTTCAAAAACATCTAGTCCCGCACCCCAAATCATTCCCTCTGATAAGGCTTGTACAAGATCCGCTTCGTTTACAATGCCGCCTCTCGCTGTATTGATTAGTATCGCGGTCTTTTTCATTTGTTTCAATTCTTTTAATGTGATCATATTCTTAGTTTGATTAGTAAAGGGTGTAAGTACACAAACAAAATCTGATGTTTGCAATAATGTATCGAGGTCAGCATATTGAATACCAAGCTCGGCTTCTACTAACGGCTTAGGAGATCTGCTATAATATAATATGTTCATATTAAAGCCTTTCGCTCTTCTGGCTACAGCTGCTCCAATTTCACCTAATCCAATAATCCCTAATGTTGATCCGTATACATCCATTCCAGTCAGATACATTGGTGACCATGTTTTCCAATTTCCTTCACGTAAGCTATTAGATGCTTCAATCAATCTTCTTGAAGTTGCAAGTAAAAGCGCAAATGTAAGATCAGCCGTTGTTTCAGTCAATACACCGGGTGTATTCGTAACTATGATTCCCCGAGAACTAGCTTCTTCTATTTGAATATTATTATAGCCGACAGCTAAATTGCTAATTACCTTAAGATTGCTGCCTTGATCTAGCAACTCCTTATCAATATTCTCAGTAAGTAAACTAAGCAAACCATCATATTGATGGATAATATCCATTAATTTCTCTCTTGGTATTTCTTCATCCTCTGAATCCCAAATATCAACTTGAA
>NZ_JBALNX010000066.1:7049-7991 GCF_036962035.1 Bacillus sp. JJ1773 | reverse complement strand
GTTTAATTATTAAGGAAAATGGGTTATTTCTTTCTAAAGGTAAAGTGAATGATTCTAAAAATCTTATTCGTAAAGAAATATATGCATTTGAGAAATTTGCAAAAAAGCGCAAATTAGGACGTCTTCCATATGAATCATTGTCTGATTGGATAAATCGGATAGAAATTCTCGATTTTGAGGACATCACTTCAATATATGAAAGAGTAAGATATGGACATTTGCCTTTTTCTGATAAGGAAGAGAAATTAGTTAAGGAGAAGCTCCAGCTCAAAAAAATGGAATTGAAAGCTAGAAAAAATAAAGAGCTGAGAAAATAAAGGGCAGTTGTATGTCTGTTTAGCATGATAATAAGTAGCACAATAAAAAATCCGACTTACCGGCAAATAACAAATGCCGGTTTTTTTTATTTATTATGTTTATCATTTATCTTTAAAGGCTATGGTAGGAAAAAGGAGGAAAACTTGATGCAACTTAAAGCTTATAAACTATTTTTGCTTATTCTTTTTTCTCTCGTGCTGACAAGCTGTCAGCAAGCTGGATCTGGCCAATCGATCGTAAACAGTCATGCGGAGGCATTGTTGACGAAAAACAATGAACTGCAGTTTCGGTTTAAAATTAATGATAAAATATTAAGCGGAGAGAGGCTTTACAAAGTAAAAGTATCTATACATAATGCAAAACTTGCATCGGCTTTAGGTACAAATGAAATTATATATGGGTCTGATGTAAAATTTACAGGCGAGTATATTGAGGTTAATAATCGCAACGATAACTTTATTTTTATGAATCCGATTCCATTACTTAAAGATCTCCATGTATTTGAAATTGAAAAGATGATCATGAAAGAGGATGCAGTGTCGGTAGAGGTCTTTAATGATAAACAGGTCATTGCTAAAGCTTTTTTAACAAATTTTTCATCTCAGCTATAAAGTGAAACTTCAA
>NZ_JBALNX010000066.1:0-6935 GCF_036962035.1 Bacillus sp. JJ1773 | reverse complement strand
TACGGGCTGTTGATCCCCTGCTTAGAAATTTTTGTCTTACTCAACTTCTTGAAGTGGTGGGTCTTACAGCCCGTTAATCTGCGATAAAAATCTTTTCTTTGATTAGTATGTAACCGAATTGATAGGAAATAATGTTAAAGCGCATGAAACTTGGGGAGGGCTAGACTATTTGGTCTAGTCTTTTTCCTTTTCGTTTCCATATAAATGAAGGCAGCTACTGCTTAATGTATAAAATAGAATAATAGAAAAACTCTAACTTTTATATAGGGAATATTCTTTTTGACTTCAACTTGAAGTAGAATAGAATTAGCAGTGAAATTGACAATAAATACATAAAAATGATGGGGGAGGAGTTTAAAGATGGGGTTACGTGATAATACGGTCATCGGCTTTATTGGAACAGGTGTCATGGGGAAAAGTATGGCAGGGCATTTGCTTCATGCAGGATATCCATTAATTGTTTATTCACGGACAAAAACGAAAGCTGAAGATTTAATTGCTAAAGGTGCAGAATGGACAAATTCTCCTAAAGATGTTGCAGAAAAGGCAAATGTCATTATTACAATGGTTGGCTATCCTTCAGATGTGGAAGAGGTATATTTAGGGGAAAATGGAATTATTACAAACGGACAAGAAAAATCGTTTGTCATCGATATGACAACGTCCACTCCAACTCTTGCTAAACGAATATATGAAGAGGCAAGAAAAAAAGGTATTTTCGCTCTTGATGCACCAGTATCTGGAGGTGATATCGGTGCAAAGGAAGCAAAGCTTTCAATCATGGTTGGCGGGGAGAAAGAATCATTTTTGGAAATGGAACCAATCTTTCGCTTAATGGGAACAAATATTGTCTATCAAGGAAATGCTGGTTCTGGACAGCATACAAAAATGTGTAACCAAATAGCCATTGCTTCGAACATGATTGGAGTATGTGAAGCGATCGTTTATGCAGAAAAGGCTGGTCTTGAACCAGAGACTGTATTGAAAAGCATATCGACAGGTGCTGCAGGCAGCTGGTCCCTTTCAAACTTAGCACCAAGAATGATAAACGGAAATTTTGATCCTGGATTTTATATTAAGCATTTCATTAAGGATATAAACATTGCTTTACAAGAAGCTGAGGGAATGGGGATGGATACACCTGGCTTAGCATTGGCAAAGGAAATGTATGCAAAGCTTGCTGAAGCCGGGGAGGAAAACAGCGGTACTCAAGCACTTTATAAGTATTGGGATCGTTAATGAATAATGAAATCCTCTTTATATAATAATAAATTTGATTGTTATTAAAAGGGGGTTCTTCTATGGCAAAAAAAACGAAAAAAAATGATCCTCAGCAAAAAAATAAAAAAGGCTTCGATTCAGCTGTATTAGACACGGAATTTGCACATGAAATGGGAAGTACCGACACAAATAAAATTCATAAGGATAAAGCAAAAAAGGAAAAAGCAGCGAAAAATAATGGGAAATATAAGGGATAATAACAAAGGTGAGCTTAAAATGGCTCACCTTTTCCTCTTTATTAATATCCGTAATCCCAGTCAACTTCATTTTCATGCCAAAAAACTGGAGAAACTGGACCAAAGTCAAATTCAATATTTTCTAGAGTGCATTTGCAATGGTCACACCCACTTTGTGCCTCCATTTCTTCAAAAGTAGAATGGTCTACGTTTTCAATAACAGTAACTTTTTGATTTTCTTGAAATAGGATGGCTGTGCCTTTCATCATGATATAGCACCTCTTTAAATTTTATTAGTTGTTATCTTTTATAACTCAATTTTATAATTCATAGGGATCGGTGTCTATGGATATGTGAAGTTGTTCACAAAAAAGTCGAATTATTCAAGGATAAAATTATTCTGCCTAAAAAGCCAATAAAATGGTATTTTAGTAATGTTAATTATTAGAAATTATTGAGTATAATATAAAATGCTATTAGTATAATAGAAGGTCATTATTTTACTATAAAGTGTTTTGGAGGTAATACTGTGGAAACGATTTTGGATAAACAACCGTATGAAGAAAGGAAGGAATACGGAGGATTTTGGATTCGATTTGCAGCTTATATAATTGATTCCATCATTATTGGTGTGCCATTATTTATCGTTACGATGATTATTTTTATGATCTTTTTTGGGGGCACTGGTGCACTTGATTTACTTTTTGGCGATCCGTATGCAACCGAAATAACTGATGAGGAAGCACTCTTACTCTTTGGTTCTTATTTAGGAGCACTTGGGCTATCATTATTAATTAATATTATAGGGGCCGTTGCTTATTTCGCTGGTTTGCACGCTTCAAAATGGCAAGCAACTGTAGGAAAAAAATTGCTAGGATTAAAGGTTACGGATTTAAAAGGAAACAAAATTTCCTTCTGGCGAGCTTTAGGCAGATATTTAGCAATGTCTTTTTTATCAGGAATCCTATTAATTGGTTACATTATTGCTGCCTTTACGGAGAAAAAGCAATCCCTTCACGATTTAATTGCAGGTACGACTGTCATAAAAAAATAGTAAAAAAGCTGCGTTGGAAAAAAACAATGCAGCTTTTTTTAAAGAGGAAATTCTGTAAATGTTGACGAATTAATAAAAATATTAAGGGGTTTTAGGATGAAAATGAATGATATTCAAAATCATTACGAAGCGTTTTCCGAGTGGTTACGTACTTTAAAAGAATTAAAGGATGATTTGTGGATGGTTCCTATATCAGAAGGAAAATGGCCGGTACGGGCGGTAATAGCACATTTACTATATTGGGACCGTTATTCAATAAATGAACGTTTTCCTTTTTTTAAAGAGGGAGCAAAGCTTGATAAATTCCCTGATTTTCAAAAAGTTAATGACCAGGCGGCAGAATACTCGAAGAATGTTTCAAAAGAGAAATTGTTAGATGAGCTATTATCCATTAGACAACAATTTGTTTCTATGATTAATCAAATGAATGAAGATGAGTTAGAAGTTGCCTTTCATATAGGTGATCATAAATTAACTATTAAAGACTATTTTAAAGATTTTATTGAACATGATCTGCATCATAAGGAACAGGTGAATCGGGTTATTGGACAAATATCTTCAAACTAATGTTCGGAATGTAGAAAAAGCAGGCGGATAGCCTGCTTTTTCTATTTCAATAGTGACCAAAGCTATGAGAAAATTATTCACGAAATCTTTTAAATTATTTCAAGAAAAATTTCCTATTCGTGATATAGTAATAGGTATAATTGTTCATTTCATTTACAGGAAGGGCGAAGTTTGCGTGGAACATAAAAAAGGAATATTGTTGGAAAGCGGAACAAATGAATTGGAAATTGTTGAGTTTGGTATAGGGAAAAATAAATTTGGAATAAATGTGATAAAGGTAAAAGAAATCATTAACCCTGTTCCTGTTATACAAGTACCTCATGCTCATAAAAATGTTGAGGGCATTATTGAATTGCGAGGAGAAGTGCTTCCTGTTGTCAATGTAGCTACCGCATTAGGTTTCCCCCCATCTGAGAATCCTCAGCAGGATAAATTTATTGTCGCAGAATTTAATAAGCAAAAAATCGTTTTCCATGTACATAGTGTGACACAAATTCATCGGATTTCTTGGGATCAAATAGAAAAGCCGTCTGAAATGTATCAAGGTCCTGACAGCCAGATTATTGGAGTCATCAAGCTTAATGGAGAAATGATCTTATTATTAGATTTTGAAAAAATTGTTGTGGAAATTAATCCTGAAACGGGGATCAACGTTCAGCAAGTTCAAAAGCTTGGGAAACGGGAACGATCTAATAAACGACTAGTGGTGGCAGAGGATTCTCCATTATTACGTAAGCTTCTACATGATACGTTAAAGGAAGCTGGGTTCCAATATATAGAGTTTTTTGAAAATGGCCGTGATGCACTAAATTATTTAGAAAACATCATTCAAAGCGGAAAGAATATTGTTGATGAAGTTCAGCTTGTAATTACAGATATTGAAATGCCTCAGATGGATGGGCATCATTTAACGAAACGTATTAAAAGTAATCATGAATTAACAAAAATACCTGTCGTTATTTTTTCTTCCTTAATTACAGATGATCTTCGCCATAAAGGGCAAATGGTTGGAGCAGATGCACAAGTAAGTAAGCCTGAGATAGCTGAGCTTGTCCTGCTTATTGATAAGATAGCACTTTAGGATGACAAAAAGAAATAGGAAAAAGCTAGGATCCCTTAATAAATGGGACCTAGCTTTTTATTTTAAAAATAACTTTCTCCCAGCTTTTTAAATACTGGTTTATTATATGACCGTTTTTTATGTGATGGGGTGTCATTAACTTCCTTAAGTCCTGTATAAGATATTAGAAGTTTTTTGGCTTGGTTTAAGGAGAGAGTGGATCTTGGATTTCGTATATGATCATTTAATTTTCCTAAATGTGGCAGTTCAGCAAAGTCGGCTTTCGATGGCGGCAAATGAAATGAATAATCACCACATTCAACAAGTACATCTGATTGCTGCTGACTATATTTAGGATTACCTGAGAAATGAAGCCCCACCTTATTAGCTTTCCCTTCTCTAATAAGCTTGTGTAATGCATTCTGTTTCAGCTTATATAGGAATTTTGGGTTCGTTGCTGTTTTTGCATGGCGATTAACGGTGAAGATTGCTTGTGAGAGGTTTTCAACCGTTGGATGTAAATGATGAGGATTGTCTTTCTTTTCCGAGTTCAATAGTATGACTCCTTTCAAATATTTAGGGGTATATTGCTATTATACCCCTTTTTTCAAAAAAATGAAAATAAAATAGATAATATATTCCAGATTAACGGAAATTCCTCTTAGTAGTAGAGTCTATTACAAAATTTATTAAGTTGTTTTCTGTAAAACTTCCGTTTCATGAGTAACTATTGGTGTCTTCAATTTTTGTACAATGAATAATAATACGAAGCTGCCTAATAAGCATGTTGCAAGGCCAGCACCAATTAAGACAGCAGGTACACCAACTGCTTTTGCTATAAGAGCTCCTGCCGCAGGAGCAATTAACATTGAAAAGGTCTGTAAAGACATGGCCGCAGATGATACTCTGCCCATCAAATGTTTTGGTGTTTCAGACTGCAAGACAAAGCCATATGGAACAGCCTCTCCTGAGCCTAGTAATCCTAGAAAAAATGCGCCAATTATCCAGAGATAGGGTGGAAGCTGTATGAGACCCATACCTCCTAGGCCAACTAGGATTATCAGGCTCCCGCTTAATAGAGAAGCTCCTGACATGAAATGAATGGGTTTAATTCTCCACATCGTCCATTGCCCTAAAATAAGAGAACCAATAACACTGCCTAACCCTACTCCGCTTATGAGCAAACCAAAATTCCCTTGAGAAAACCCGAGAAGTTGAGCAATAAAGACAAAGAGACCATCGTATAAGAAAATAATAAAAAAAGCGACTGAAGATAAGAGGATTGAAATTTTTAATAGGGGAGTTCTCGCAATATGTTTAATTCCTTCTGTTAATTCTCTCCAATAACTACTTTGTTTTTCAATTGTATTTTTTTCAGAACTATGTTTAACAAATGAGTCTTCATCCAGTTTTGGCATACTGATTAAAAAAATGATCGCAATGATAAAACCACAAGCTTCAAATAAGAATGGGCTCTTTACTCCGAATAGGGCAATGATGCCTCCTCCGAGTGCAGGGCCAATAATTTTCATCGTATTGACAGAAAGCTGGCTAAGTGTAACAGCTTCAGGCAGCTGATCTTCGGGTACTGTCATTCTTATCGTACTTTGTCTGGCTGGGTCGTATAGTGCAGCAACGGTTCCTTTCAAGAAAACAAAAACAAGCAGGTAGTAAAGATTTGGTGAAAAAAACAACCCTAATACGAAGACAATTCTTAAAATTAAGCATACTATCATCATCTTTTTCTTCGGTAAGCGATCAACAAATACACTTGCAAATGGGCCAATAATAACCCATGGAAGACCTAACGTAATAATGACAGAAGCAATTGCCGATTCATCAAGTCCCCAATGATAGGCTACTATTACTTGTAATGCAACGAAATCAAGCCAATTTCCTAAATCTGAAAATACCTGTGCTCCAAACAGGGAGCGAAAGGGAGGGATTTTAAGAGTCTTAAACATGCCTGTTTTCATTTTTAGCTCTCCTTTTTTCTAAAATGGCTTCTCTTCGCCTTGCTAAAAGCTTATCCATGTTGTTATTCGGGTCCTGGCCTTTTGGAAGATTATCTTCTTCCAATGCGAGAACGGTTTCCTCAATCCATAATAATTCTGCTTCTAGGCGAATTTTTGCGTACCTGATGGAAAGCATTCCTAATTTGCTAATAAAGGAATAGCCATTTGTCGGCCATTCTTTGACAAAGTTCAAAATATCCTCTGTTTCCTCCTTCCTTTTCAGCAAATGCTTAATGAGTATAGAGGTATCCATATCTTCATGCCAAGTTGACATTTTCATAAAAAGTTCATCTTTAATAACAGGGTAAGCTGGCGGCATGCGGAGCCAATTTTCAAATTCTTCCCACCCCTTTGGTGTTAGTTCGTACAGTTTCTTTTTTCGGCCTTCTTCCTCCTTTTCAATGGGAAAAATATAGCCTTCTTGTTCGAGTTTTTTTAACTTTGGGTAGATACTTCCATAACTCATCCCCCAATATAATCCTGCCGCCTTATGCTCAAATTCAGATTTAATATCGTAGCCGGAACTAGGCCAAAAGCTTAATACTGCAAGTATTGTATGCTCGACTGACAATGAAAAAAGCTCCCTTCCATATATCTTATTGATATATCAAGATGATATATCATAATGATACATTAAGACAGCCAAATAATGCAAATATTATTTATTTTTCAGCATTTAAACAGTTAACTGCAAAATGTATGACAAACAAGCCTGTCTTTTTTGTCATTTTGTATTATAATGAAAAAATAATATGGAGAATTTGTAAACATTAGGGACATTT
>NZ_JBALNX010000065.1:224-31931 GCF_036962035.1 Bacillus sp. JJ1773 | reverse complement strand
AAAATAAATAAATTTATTTATTTATTTATTGACTTTATTATTGGTAATATATATAATCCAAATATACAAAATATTCAAATGATTACAAAAACCAGCGAGCCTAAAGATCAGTGGGTAGGAAGCCCCTACTCATAACAAAGATTTTTAAGACCGAGCTGTTCGAAATCTTCCTTTTATAAGGGTTATTTCGACATGGCTCGGTCTTTTATTTTTAACTAGAAAGGGATGATTTGGAAATTGGAACCATATTCTACTAGATTGAAGAACTGTTTACATGAATTAGAATCAAATCGATTTGACCATTTGGTCGTCACTTCCATTAATAATTTGAAGTATTTATTAGGGGCAAACATTGATACAGGTGAACGGATGACCGCACTACTATTATCACTTAAAAAAAAGCCAAAACTATTTATTCATCAAATGTTTTTCGATCAAGTTCCTATGTCAACTGAAATTGAAATCGTCTATTACAGTGATGAAATGAATCCGCTACAAATGTTGGCTACTAACTTTTTGAACCACGAAAAATTAGGAATCGACCAGAATTGGCTATGTTCCTATTTAATTGATTTGTTGAAAGAGTTCCCAGAAATAACTTTTGAAAAAAGTACAATTATAGAAAAGTTGAGAGAAATTAAAGATGAGCAGGAAATTGATACTCTTCGGCAATCGGCAAGGATTGCAGATGCAGTCATGTATCAAATTCTCCAACTCCAACATTTTCCTGCTTCAGAAAAAGAAGTTGCAAGAACAATTAAGAGTTTCTTCGCAGAGCATGGAGTTGAAGAACTGTCCTTCAATCCAATTATCGGATTCGGAGAAAACTCGGCAAATCCTCACCATGTCATAACCGACCAAATGTGTCGTATGGATCAACCAATTTTAATAGATATGGGTGGGGTGTTTAAGGAGTATTGCTCTGATATTACAAGAACTTTTTTCTTAGGTAGAAAAAATCAAAAATTTGAAGATTTATATAAAGTCGTTCACGAAGCACAATTACAAGCGATTGAAATGGTCAAACCAGGGGTGCTATTTTCCGAAATAGATTTATTTATTAGAAGTTTGTTTGCAAAAAAAAGTTACCATCAATATTTTATTCATCGAACTGGACACGGCATTGGACTAGAACTTCATGAGGGAGTGTCTATTCATAAAAACAACCATGATGTAATCCAACCTGGAATGGCTTTCAGTATAGAGCCCGGACTATATTTTCCGAATAAATATGGGATTCGAATAGAAGACATCGTTGTTGTTACTAAAAATGGTTGTGAAGTTCTCACAAATTGCTCCAAGGAGGTGCAATATATAGAATTCACTAGCGTAGAACAAAATTAAAAGGAGAAGCCAAAGGAGGAATATGAAAATTATGGGGCAAAAAAAATGGGTGTCTATAGTATTTGTTATTGCTTTAACCCTTACAGCTTTTCTAGCGGGTTGTTCCTATGAAAAGCCTTCAAGCACGAACTCAGGTTCCAATGACTCTAGTAGTTCTAGTGATTCTGTTGGCAGCAGCGCCACTTCCGAAAAGAGAGATGACATAAAGGTCGGATTAGATGTTGATGCAGGAACTATGGACCCACGTCTTTCTAAAGATGTCTCGGCAACAAGAGTTTCAGAACTTGTTTATGATGGACTTATTGTCCTTTCAGCTAATTTGGAGCCAGAACCAGCACTTGCAAAAGAATGGGAGAATCCTGATCCAACCACGTGGATTTTCACTCTCCGTGATGATGTAACATTCCATGACGGTGAGCCATTCACTGCAGAAGACGTTAAGTATACCTATGACAGTATCATTGATCCAAACTTTCAAGCACCTTCCGCTTCTTTTTATGCACCAATAGAATCTGTAGAAGTAATTAATAGTCATCAGGTGAAATTCACTTTAAAACAACCGTCAGCCCCTTTGTTAACCTATTTAAATATTGGAATTGTCCCAAAACATATTGGTGAAAAAAATGATAATTCCTTATCAAGTAATCCAATAGGAACTGGTGCCTATAAAATGGTGAAGTGGGATAAAAATAGTAAAATTTCATTTGAAGCAAATGAAAACTATTGGAATGGAGAACCAAAAACGAAAAAGATCACGTATTTTATTATTCCTGACAACTCTACACGCGTAGCTTCTCTTGAATCAGGAGATATTGACTTAGTCCATTCACCACTCTCACCACAGGATATTAAACGATTAAAAGAAAATAACAAATTTGAAGTCAAGGAAACTGAGGGACTAGGATTTACTTATTTAAACTTTAACCAAAAACACCCTATCCTATCTGATATGAATGTCCGTCAAGCCATTTCACACTTAGTAAACAAAGACGTTATTTCCACTGATATTTATCAAGGGATGGATAAACCAGGTAAATCACCACTAATTCCTGCATCTTGGGCTTATGATGATTCCATTTCTGGATTCCCTTATGATCCTAGTAAAGCTGCAGAGCTATTCAAAGAAGCTGGATGGGAAGATACCGATGGAGATGGAATACTAGATAAAAACGGAGAAAAGTTAACTATTACTCTATCGACTCATAGCGAGGATCCAAACCGTATACAGACTGTTGAATACTTACAAAATGAATTCACCAAATATGGAATTCAAACAGAAGTAAAAACAAGCGAGTGGCCAACTTTTAGCGCAGCATTAACTGAAGGTAATTTTGATATTGCACTAGTTGGCTGGTTAAATCAAATTGATCCAGATCGTTCTTTTTATAATCCATTTCATACTAATGGCGGAAGTAACTACGGAAAATACAGTAATCCAACCGTTGACAAATTAATTGAAGAAGGAAGAGCAGCACTTGATCGAACGGAACGCACTTCAATCTACCAGGAAGCCGCAAAGATTGTTACCGAGGAAGTAGCGTATAATGTCGTTCTGTACCAAGGATATATTGCCATGTATAGCAAAAACTTAACTGGTTTTAACATTCATCCAAGTGGAAGTTTTAATGGACTAAAAATGGCTGAAATATCAAATTAAGTCTGAAATAAGGGAGGGGAGATCCCTCCTTTCCTTTAAAGTCAGGAGTGGTCTAAGTGGCAACATTTATAATCAAACGATTTCTACAATTTATACCCGTACTATTAGGGATATCCATCCTTGTATTCTTTCTTTTGCACTTAATACCAGGTGATCCTGCCTTGACCTTGCTTGGCCAAGATGCAACACCTGAGGATCTCGAACGATTAAGAAATGTGATGGGATTAAATGAACCACTTTATATTCAGTTAATGGTTTTTCTTAAAAACCTGTTTCAAGGAAATCTAGGAATTTCGATTTTTCAAGATACACCCGTGATTACACTGATTTTCAAGCATTTACCAGCAACCATCGAACTAGCTCTCATCGCTATGGTCATTGCGCTAATTATTGCTATTCCATTAGGGATTCTATCAGCTGCAAAACAATTCTCATGGCTCGATTACGTTAGCATGTTTTTTGCTCAACTTGGGGTTTCTATGCCTGTTTTCTGGCTCGGTCTACTATTAATTATTGGCTTCTCAGTAAACTTAAATATCCTACCTTCTTTCGGAAGGGGAGAGCCTTTATATGAAGCCATCGGGCATACAATTCAGTCCGGAAACCTTTACTATGTGGTAGATAGCCTTAAGCATTTAATTTTACCGGCGTTCACTCTAGGTGTCATGAGTGCAGCATTAATCACTCGAATGGTCCGCTCAGCCATGCTTGAAGTATTGAAAGAGGACTATATTCGAACAGCTGAAGCAAAGGGAGTTAGAGGATTTATTGTGATCATGAAGCACGCTTTTAGAAATGCTTTAATCCCTGTTGTAACAATCGTAGGGCTCCAATTTGGAAATTTACTTGGTGGTGCGATTGTAACTGAGACAGTATTTGCGTGGCCCGGTATCGGTCGATTAGTAATAACAGCGATTAGTCAGAGAGATTTTCCAGTTGTTCAAGGCTGTGTATTAATGATTGCGCTTATTTTCGCTTTGATTAACTTGATTGTAGATATCCTATATGCCGTTATCAATCCAAAAATCCAACAAGCTTAAGGAGGGAGGTGATGGAGCTTTCAAATCAATTCCAAACGGAAAACAAAACAAATAATTTACCCAAAAAGAGGTTTAAATTAGGAGAATTCCTTCATCTTTTGACTAAAAGTAAATCAGTATTAATAGGAGGAATATTCGTTTTAATTGTTATATTTTGTGCGATTTTTGCACCTCTCATATCGACTCATGACCCATATGAAATGGAGATGGGAAATCGTCTTCTTACTCCAATGAAAGATGGACATATTTTAGGAACCGATCAATTTGGACGTGATTTGTTTACTAGATTGATCTATGGAGCAAGGGTTTCCCTTCAAGTCGGTTTAATATCAGTGGCTATAGCTATGGTCATTGGGGTAACCCTTGGATTAATTTCCGGATATTACGGTGGATGGGTTGACACAATTATTATGCGCATAGTTGATATTGTTTTATCGTTTCCTGTATTGCTTTTAGCCATCGCACTTGTTGCAGCACTAGGACCAGGTATAGAAAATGTCATATTAGCTTTGGGATTTGTATACTGGACAAATTACGCTAGAATTGTCCGAGCCAATGTTCTTGCTATAAAAGAGGAGGAATATATTCAGGCAGCAAAAACGATTGGATCAAGTGACTTTCGGATTATCTTCTTTAATATATTGCCCAATTGTTTAGCCCCGATTGTCGTTGTCGCTACATTAGGACTTGGTACAGCCATTGTCTCCGAAGCAACTCTTAGCTTCTTGGGATTAGGGATTCAACCACCGGAATCTAGTTGGGGATGGACATTGGCCTTCGGAATGAAATTTATTCGGGAAGCCCCTTATTTGTCAATCTATCCTGGAATGGCAATTATGATTACTGTTTTAGGATTTAATTTATTAGGTGATGGGATTAGAGATTTAACGGATTCAAAACTAAAACGAAATTAATTAAGGAGGAATTATCATGACAGTTACATCTACACGCGAATATAAAGAGGTTATTGTTACACATTTATCGAATGGAAATCCACTTTCATTACCGATTCATACTATTCACGGTGTAAAAGAAGGGCCTGTACTTGGCATTTCAGCATTAGTGCATGGCGATGAGATTATAGGGGCGGAAATTATTCGACGCGTTTATAACAGATTAGATGAAAGCAATCTATCTGGGGTCGTAAAGCTGCTCCCAGTTGCCAATCCTCTTGCTTTTGAAAGCATGACCCGAAATACACCCCTTGATATGAACAATATGAATCGCTTGTTTCCAGGAAATAAAAATGGCTGGGTAACAGAACAACTTGCCCATTCTATGGTAGAGAACTTTTTAGATCATATTGATGTTTATATTGACTTGCACGCCGGTGGAGCTATTCCAATTGTTGATTATGTATACATTCAGAATGATGAAGAATTATCAAGGGCGTTTAACTTCCCAATCCTGTATCGTCCTTCCAATCCATACGAAGGAACAACAGCTACTTATGCAATAGGAAAAGGAATCCCAAGTATTACTGTCGAGGTTGGAGGGGGTCCGAACTATGACAGGGATATTGAAAGAGGGGTTGCAGGAATATTTAATGTAATGAAGAAATTGAAAATGATTCCTGGGGAGATGACTCCTGCACCTGAACAGAAGGTTATGACTGAAATTGCCACTATTCGTCCAATACAAGGAGGAATTATGGTGCCAGAGTTTGATTTTAGTTCAGTTGGTACAGTAATTGAGGGTAATCAAGTTCTCGCACGGACATATAATCCAAGAACTTTCGAAGAACTTGAGGTCATTCGCACACCTTTTCAAAAAAACTTGGTGATTTTAACGAGAGGCCTCTTTCATAAAGTAGACCCAGGTGATTTTGGATTTATGTTAGGAAATCTTGATAGTGCGGAGAAAAATTAATGAGTACCCAAACGGTCCTTTTTGAGGATTTAGATCACAAATTATCCCAATACTATACAAAAGTTGTTCTTGGAATGGATAGGTTTTATCGAAAAAATATTCCATTAACCAATGAAGAGTCCTTAGATAATGAAGGATTAGTTCCAGTTAATTTAACTAATGAAACTCCAAATAATTATCACTCTTGGAATGATATATTTTCAGATTTAGAGGATTTAAGACACAAATATGTAAATATTCAATCCGAAGTTCGTAGAAATTACATGCAACAACAAATTGGTTCATTAATGATACTCGCAAAATGGTGTAGTGGTGAATCTATTCCTTTCAGAGAAAAAGTAAGGGGATTATTATATGTAAACGAAAATCCCCTTACACTTGAAGAAAGAAAAAGTCTTCACCGAAAATTGAATAGCCTATTGTCCAAAAAAGGATTGACGGGATCCTTACTAGAAAAAGTAAGGAAATGGGAACAAACACAACATGTTCCTTCGCAGCAAATTGAATCTGTTTTAAAAGACCTGCTATTACAAGGTAAAGAACGAGTCGTTCAAAAGATGTTTAAAGAAATGGAAGATACAGAAGTTATCCCTGTAGTCGTTTATGGTGTTCCATATAGCGCCTACTGCGATTATCCTGGCGGAAAAATGTATATTAATGGTGATTTATCCTACACGTATGAATCATTGAAGCATTTAGTATGTCATGAGTCTTTTCCAGGGCACACCACCAATATGAAGATTAGGGAGTTAGGAGTAAAATCTGGTGAAATTCCTTTAGATGCGGCATTAGTCATAACAAACACGGCAAGTAGCTCTATTTTTGAGGGAATTGGTGACAACGGAATTCATTTTATTGATTGGGTTCATACGATTGATGATGAAATCTATCAAGTATACCAAGAAATTAAATCCACCTCTGGAATAAATGCAGCCCATATGATTCATACGGAGAAAAAATCAGATGAAGAGGTAGCTGCATTTTTAAGAGAATTTGCATTTGCTGAGGAAAATTGGATTGAATCGAGACTTCGTTTCTTTAAACACAATCTAAGAGCTCCATTTATTTATTCCTATTGGAGAGGTAATGAAGCAGTTCAGCAGGTATATACTAATTTACCTGAAAATAAAAAAGTAGAATTCTATGACTTTTTATATAAAAACATGTTATCCGCTGATACAGTTAAACAATTTAGATAGGAAGTGTCTATAATGCAATTTACAAAATCAGAAGAGCTATATAAAAGGGCAGTAACGTCAATACCTGGTGGTGTTAATTCGAATTCGCGTTTTCGAAATCCACACCCTATTTATTACCAAAAAGGTGAAGGAGCATATCTAACAGATGTCGATGGCAATCGCTATATTGATTGCATCATGGGGAATGGTTCTATCATTCTTGGTCATAATGATCAAGAATTTAATGAACGAATCCAATATTACAGTACGTCAGGAATTGTTACCGGAGTGGAAACAGAATTAAGTATAAAAACAGCCGAGAAATTCCTTTCTCTCGTTCCTACAGCTGAGAAAATTCGTTACACCAATACTGGTACGGAAGCTATTATGCATGCAATGGCAATGTCAAGAACATATACAGGTAAATCCGATATCGCAGTCATTGAAGGAGCATATAACGGTTGGCACGATGCTGTCCACGTGAGTACTTGGCCAGATCTGCAAAAGGCGGGAGATAAATCCGAACCGAATTCACTTCCAGGTGCATCTGGACTAATTGAGGATGTGGTAAAGAGTACTCTTGTTCTTCCTTATAATGACCTGGAAACAGCTGAACGGTTACTTACTAAAAACAAACACCGAATTGCCGCTTTAATTATTGAACCAACTATGATTGATATCGGTTATATTCCAGCCAAAAAAGAATACTTACAAGGATTGAGAAAATTATGTGACCAATTAAATATTGTTCTTGTATTTGATGAGTTATTAACCGGATTTAGAGATTCACCTGGTGGTGCTCAAGAGTATTATGGAGTGACACCTGATTTGTCCTCATTTGGTAAGGCGATTAGTAACGGTTATATGCTAGCTGCTTTAGCAGGGAAATCAGCCATTTTTGAAACGGTAACACCTGGTAAAGGAACATGCTCTTTTGTTGGAACGTATAATGGCCATCAGCTTTCTTTAGCAGCATCACTGGCCTTTCTGGAGATTTACGAGGAAAGAAAAGTATTCCAGACGCTCCAAACTAAAACGGAAAAACTAATTACAGAGTTTGCTAATATCGCAGATAAATATCAAATAAAAGCAAGAATGCAAGGAAGAGGCGGACATTTCCATTGGTATTTTACCGATCAAGAAATCGTTGATTACAGAAGTGCAACCCAAAGCAAAAAGGAACATTATGCGAAGTTTATTGAAACACTTGCAGGAAAAGGTGTGTATTGTTCTCCTAACTACCTGCTTCATCATGCTATTTCAATGGCTCATACAGATGAAATTATTCAACAGTTAGTGGACTATATGGATGTCAGTCTGCAGCAAAATACTGGTATAAAAACGGGTTCATAAAGGGGGAGGGATTCGTGAGCACGAACATCCTAGAAGTTAACAATTTAAAAACAACATTTTTTTCTAAAAAAACTCCCTTCAACGCAGTAGATGGAATTTCGTTTCATGTAAAGAAAGGGGAGACACTAGGGATTGTCGGTGAATCCGGTTGCGGGAAAAGCGTTACCTCACTCTCTATTATGGGACTCGTTAAACCACCTGGAACAGTATCTGGCGAGAAGATTGATTTTAATGGAATCAATCTTCTTGATTTACCAAAAAAAGAAATGAGAAAACTACGCGGCAATCAAATCAGTATGATCTTTCAAGAACCTATGACATCACTCAATCCAGTCTATAGTATTGGTGACCAAATAGGAGAATCCTTAAAAATTCATAAAAAACTTAAGAAAAAAGAACGAAAAGAAAAAGTAGTAGACTTATTAAAACTAGTTGGAATTCCCCGTCCTGATGAAATATACCATAGCTATCCTCATCAACTATCAGGTGGAATGAGGCAAAGAGTTATGATTGCAATAGCTATGGCGTGTGATCCTACATTAATTATTGCCGATGAACCTACAACAGCGTTGGACGTTACGATTCAAGCACAAATACTTGATCTTATGAAAGACCTCCAAAAGAAGAAAGGCATGTCCATGATTCTTATCACACATGATCTAGGAGTAGTATCAGAGGTTTGCGACCGATTGGTTGTCATGTATGCTGGAAAAATTGTTGAAACGGGATCTGTAATGGATGTATTAACCAACCCTTCCCATCCTTATACAAAAGGATTATTAGCATCACTTCCTAATAAGGGGCAGAAAGAAAATCGTTTAAACTTTATCCCAGGGCAAGTACCTGCCCCAGTGAATTGGGGCAAGGGATGTCGATTTTCTGATCGTTGTTCTTATGTTATGAATGAATGTCATACACAAATGCCCCCATTAATGACAGTAAAAAGTGGTCAAGAATCAGCTTGCTGGCTAGCATCAGAAGCGTGGCGGAGGGATACAAATGACATTATCGAAACTGCAAAATAACGAATGTTTATTAGAAGTATCAAATGTAAAAAAGTATTTTCCAATTAAAAAGGGAGTTTTTTCTAAACAGGTTGGAGCAGTCAAAGCAGTAGATGATGTTTCTTTTCAAGTTATGAAAGGAGAAACACTTGGAATTGTGGGTGAAAGTGGTTGTGGTAAATCCACTATGGCTAGATTAATTGTCCGGTTGCTTGAGGTGACGGAGGGTAAAATTAATTTAGAAGGAAAAGATTTAACAACCATTTCGAAAAATGAAATGCGAGCAACTAGAAAAGATATTCAAATGATATTTCAGGACCCATACGCTTCTCTTAATCCAAGATGGACTGTTGAAAGAACCTTGTTAGAGCCGATGAAGGTTTATAATATCGGATCTAGTATAGAAAGGAAAGAAAAAGTATTTGACTTAATGAATAAAGTTGGATTAGACCCTAGCTACACAAAACGCCATCCTCACGAATTTAGTGGCGGACAGCGCCAAAGAATTGGAATCGCAAGGGCATTAGTGTTGAATCCAAAACTAATTATTGCGGATGAACCCGTTTCTGCACTTGATATATCCGTTCAAGCGCAGGTTATTAATTTAATGCAAGATCTCCAAGAACAATATCAATTAACCTACATGTTCATTACTCACGATTTGTCCGTTTGTGAACATATTTCAGATCGTGTGGCCGTGATGTATCTTGGGAAAATTGTCGAACTTGCAAAAAAAGAACACTTATTTTCTAATCCACTTCATCCCTACACGAATGCCCTTATTTCTGCTGCACCAGAAGTAAATGCTATCCAAAAGAAGGAAAGAATTATCTTAAAAGGAGATGTTCCAAGCCCTGCCAATCCACCAAAAGGATGTGCGTTTCATACAAGATGTGCAAATTGCATGGAGATTTGTAAAGTAGAAACGCCAGCACTGACTAAAATAGAGCCAGGACGGTTTGTTGCTTGCCATCTATATCAATAATAAATGGAGTGTAACTATGAGATTATCCATTTCAAATAAAGAAATTATTTCAAGGCAAGAGAGGTTTTGGAATAAACTGAAACAACAAGAACTAGACTGTGCTATTCTTTTTAGCCCTACTGACATCTTTTACTTAACGGGATTTTATTTTTCTCCAACGGAACGGCCAATTGCCTTTTTTATTGATCATTATCAAAAAACCCATTTATTTGTGCCCTATTTAGAGGAAGCTCATGCTGAAGATTTTTCAGTCCAAATCGATTTTGTTCATTCCTATCCTGAATACCCTGGAATAAAACATCCGATGGAATATTTTAAAGAGGAATTAATTGCAGCAGGATTTCAAGGGAAAAGAGTTGGAGTCGATAGTATAGGCTATGGCTCACCCGCGGGCTATCGTGGTCCGACTATTGATCAGTTAATACAAGCGAAGGTTTTTAAATCCATTATCGAATTTGTTCCTGAGTTAAGGTCCATCAAATCCAAAGAAGAGATAGAATTAATCAATGAGTCCTGTAGATGGGGAAACTTAGCACATCGTTTACTCCAAAAGTACTCTAAGCCAGGGGTGAGCGAACTCGAAATAACGAGTAGAGCAAGTACTGAGTCAACAATATCTATGATTGAAACTTTAGGACCAGACTATAAACCGCATGGCGAAACTGCTTTTGCTCTATTTCGGGGACAAGTTGGAGAAATGTCCGCCTATCCTCATGCTGTTACACAGAATGCTATATTAAAATCAGGAGACACGTTAGTGACTGCGTCTTCAGCAAGTATCTGGGGATATAAAAGTGAATTAGAAAGGACTATGTTTGTCCAAGATGTAAGTAAAGATCAAGAAAAGTATTTTCAATTTATGTTCGAAGCACAAGAAGTGGCTTTCAAACACATTAAGCCAGGAAAGCCAGTCTCATATGTTGAGGAGGCAGTTCAGTCCTATTTTCATGAGAATAATTTAACGGAATTAACACGCCATCACACTGGCCATGCGATCGGTTTATTATTTCATGAATCACCATTCTTCGATCTGGGTGACCACACAATGATGAAACCTGGTATGGTATTTACAGTTGAACCTGGGATATATGTTAAAGGGATTGGAGGATTCCGACATTCTGATACTGTTCTTGTAACTGAAGATGGGATGGAAATGTTGACATACTACCCGAGGGGTTTAGAGTCTTTAATTTGTTACTAATTTTAGCTACCACAAAAGACAACTCAATATTTTTTTAAGAAGGAGGTAGTTTCCACCAATAGGGGAAATTACCTCATTTTTTATCTAAACTTATTCATTGTTAAAATTATTTATCATTCAACTAATGGACATTTACAATTCAATTCATCCGGATTATCTGTCGGGTTCTGCATTCTATATGCAACGAGAAGCATTTAATGTAATTTCGAAATTGAAAGATGCAGCCGGTCATTTTTATATGCAGAATGGATTTGTCAACGGTAAACTCACATATACGCTTTTTGGAGCCAAAGTTATCGTAACTAATTCTCTTACTGCTACAAATCCAATTGTATTTGGAAACGTAGGACTAGGATACGGAATATGGTCAAAGGTGAGTCGGGTCACCAAATGGTAAAATGGTAACAGACACTAAAAATGCTTTGGATGTTACTAAAATGGTCGTCTATGACATGTATTGTGACGGAGCAGTATTTAACTCAGAGGCACTGGCTAAATTAACAGTAACTGATTAGCTATAAATATTTATGCTTAATGTTTCACAAATTTTGAGAGTAGATTATTATTGCCGTGAGCACGATTTGCAATATGATGAGCAAACCTATTACATTACCTTTTACTATGACCAGGATGATTCGCTTGGTTTGTCAGAGATTAATAGATCGTCTAGTTTAAGTGAACGGGCCGTACTGCTGTATCAGATTTTCAAGGATGCTGACGCACTGGATCGATTCCGTCTAGGCCAATGATGCTTTGGATGTAAATTTTCTGTGGACCGAAGAAGCACATCGACTTGTTGACTTTGCAAAAGAACTCTTGCGTAAAAGTAGTGAAACTAATGCATAAAAACATTTATTTATCGTGAGCAAGTCCGACGGTATTTTTATAGGATACTTTATAGTAGTAAGTAATTTCATAGATGACCAGTATTATTGAAAAACGGTGTGGATTTAATCTACAGCGTTTTTTAGGTCTTTAGTATTTGAAGGATATGTAAAAGCGAGACGAAGGACTAGGGTATATTATCCTAATTTATCCAATTTACAGAAAGTTAATATTATGTCAACAGATTAATAACAATATGCTTGTATGCTAGCTTTGACTTCGATCGATTTGTGTCGAAGGAAAATAATAGAATGGAGAGTTGATAGAGTGATATCCGTACTGAAAGAAAACAAATCTTTGCGTTGTTTCTTTGTATTTTCCCTCGTGTTACTAACGGTACTTTCAAACTTAAGTCCATATGTAGGAACAGCGGTGGCGGAAGTAGCTGAAGCACAGTCAGACGAGCTTTTACTGGACAGAGGAAGTGTATGGAAATATCTTGATGATGGAACCGACCAAGGTAGAGCATGGAAGGAAAATGATTTTAATGATAGCGAATGGAAAAATGGAGCTGCGCCATTAGGCTATCCAGCAAGCGAGAAGCATGGAACTTTTGGTAACATCGCAACGATCATTGATTATGGAGGCGATTCGCAAAACAAGCATGCAACATCTTATTTTAGAACGACATTCGAAGTAGAGGATTTATCAAAAATCAGTACTTCAGGTGTAATCACAGCTGGCATTGATGACAGTGCTATCATTTACCTGAATGGAAAAGAGATTGCTAGATTTAATCTTCCAGAAGGTGAAGAGATTAAATTCGATGACTATGTTCAGGATTTTGGATTAAATGATGCAAGTGAAATTAATGATAAAATATTTAATTTAACTGATGAACAAATGTCCTATATTGTAAAAGGTACGAACGTACTTGCTGTTGAAGTTCATCAGGACAGACCTTCTAGTTCAGATGTATTTTTTGATATGGAATTTAAATCAATTTATGTAGATCCAACTGTTTATGATGCATCTTATATTTCTTTTGCACCAGGGGCTGATGAAACAAAGTACAATTTCTCATGGTATTCTCCACAAACAGATGTACCGGGTGTTATTGAGTATGCAAAGGTCAAAGATGGTAAACCTGAAACTGCAAAAACCGTTACAGCAACACTAGCACCAGCATCTTCAGGATACCAAGCAAATGAAGTGACCATAACAGATATTGAAGGTTCTTCAGAATATGTCTATCGTTTAGGCGATGGCAATGGAAAATGGTCAGAATCGTATAGCTTTAAAACACAAAAAACAGATTCATATAATTTCCTATTTACGGGAGATCCACAAATCGGTTCTTCAGGTAATATTGGCAAAGACACTGAGGGATGGGTAAACACGTTAAATAAAGCAATTGAAAAATTCCCGAATACAAGCTTTATTCAATCAGCAGGGGATCAAGTAAATGATGCAAACTCAGAAGAAGAGTATGCAGGATTTTTTGCACCAGAACAATTGAAACAATATCCAACTGCAACAACAATTGGTAACCATGATAACTCAAGAGCCTATGAATATCATTTTAATACACCAAATCAAAATCCAGCTCTAGGTAATTCAAATAATGCAGGTGGAGATTATTATTTTACATATGGCGATACGCTTATCATTAACTTGAACTCAAATAATAAGAATGCAGCTGAGCATACTCAGTTTATGGAAGAAACAATTGAAGCGACAAAAGATCAGGATTTCAAATGGAAATTTGTTGTTTTCCACCATTCCATTTACAGCGCAGCAAGCCATTCTTTAGAAGCAGGCATTATTAAATTAAGAGAAGACCTTGTTCCAACGTTTGATAAATTAAATATTGATGCTGTACTAATGGGACATGATCATTCTTACGTAAGAACATATCAAATGAAGAATCTTCAACCATTGAAGAACCAAATGATTGCCGAAGATGGCAGTGTGATTAATCCAGAAGGTACATTGTACTTAACCGCCAACTCATCAAGTGGTAGCAAATATTATAATTTAAAAGACCCTGAATTTTATTCAGCAGACAGATCACAATTAAGAGTACCAACATTTACGAATATCGAAGTAACGCCAACGAGTCTAGCTTTTACGACTTATCGTGTAGATACAATGGAAGTAACAGATTCCTATAAAATCGTTAAAGATCCTTCGATTGAAGTTGTACTTCCAGCACTTGAGTCAGTTTCTCTTGTAGCATCTAGTAATGTGGTCCCAACAGAACCGTCAACATTCTATCCAGAAGTTTCACTTAATGTAACGGGTAAAAATGTTGATGGTGGCGTGTATGATATTGCTTTCGAAGCCATTACGTATAAAACAAGCCCAGAAGGTGAACTTTCTATTTCCCAAGATGGCAAGGTAACAGTTGGAGAAGGTGCCGAGCCTGTAAAAGTACAAGTATGGGCTGAAGTAACAAATGAAGGAAAAACCTTTGAAACAGAAAAAGTAACCATTCAAATCGTTGAGCATGCAGAACAAACTATTTTCGAAAAATGGAGTAATTGGAAGTATCTTGATGATGGATCTGATCAAGGTACAGCATGGAGAGCACCTGACTTTGATGACAGTAGCTGGAAGAGCGGTGTAGCACCACTTGGATATTCTGCATCAGAAAATCGCCCAATGTTTGGTAGAGTGAATACAGTAATAAACTATGGCCCAGATGCAAGTAATAAAATTCCAACTTACTATTTTAGAACAACATTTGAAGTAGAAGATTTATCTAAGATTGGTGATGTTGGTCATATTAACTTCGGGATTGACGATAGTGTCATTCTGTACTTGAACGGACATGAGATTGGCAGACACAATCTACCAGAAGGCGAAATTGGATATGACAAGTATTTATCAGATTTATCGGGATCAAATGTTGCTGATGAAAGTAGATATGAAACATTTACATTAGACGCAGCAGATTTAGCTCATTTAGTTGAAGGAACAAACGTATTAGCGGCTGAAGTTCATCAGGACCGTCCAACAAGTTCTGATATTTACTGGGATATGGAATTTATTACATCAGTAAATAAAGAAACGAAGGAAGAGTCTATTGTTCCTGAAAAAATATATGATTATAAAAATTACAAAACTGGAAAACTAATGATTCATGATCCAAGTGTTTCAATCACACTTGATGAAAAATCAGAAATCAAAAATGGTGTTGTATTCACAGGTGAATATGCAGAATTCCATGGGGAAGGATTTGCATACACAATAGTTACGATTAAACCTAAAAATAAGTATAATGGTACAATTGTTGATTTTAAAGGAACAAAAATTTCAAAAGTCATCATTGAGGGAGATAAGGTTACAGAAATTAGAGGATTTGAAAATGTTGCTGAATTTGAGTATGTCAAGGGAGCTAATCCAGAGAATATCAAGTTTATAGACTAAAGAATAATGGAGAGCGGGAACGCTCTCCATTATTTGTATTATGCGGTTTTTTTCTATTGTAAGATAGCAAAACAAATTGTATCGATTACCGAAGCCTCAATGGTCTCCGTATCAGGTAAAGGATAAATAGATAAAGGTTTTCGCTAATTTTGAGTTAAAAACTGTTTTCTGGAATCAAAGCCGAAACGGATAGAGTTTCAGTATCAGTATCAACTTTACAAGCCTAAGTCCTTCATGTATCATTTGAATTGAACTATTTTGCTGATTTTTCAGAAAACAGGAGGAAGATAAATGGAGGAGCGAATTTTGCATTTAATTCGTAAGAGAAAGCAGTTGATGGCGCCTGCTTTGGCTGTTGCATTACTGTTTTATTTTTTGCTTCCTTTATCTCTTACTTTTATTCCTAATGTGATGACTCGGCCAAGCTTTATTTTTAATATTTCTTGGGCATGGTTGTATGCATTTTTACAAATTCCGATGACATGGTTCTTCTGTTGGTTTTATCATAAAACAGCTAAAAACATTGAACGACAGATGGAAGGTATCGATAGGGAGGAATCGCTTTGAATCCTACTTATTTTTTATTTCTTATTTATATCATTGTTTGTACATTGATTATTACATATTGGGCAGCCAAGCGAAGTAAAACAACTAATCGGTTTTATATTGCTGCAGGGACGTTAACAGGTTTTCAAAATGGAATGGCTATAGCTGGCGATTTCATTAGTGCAGCCTCCTTTCTCGGTATAGTTGGGATGGTTGCAATTCGTGGCTATGATGGTTTTTTATATTCCATTGGCTTTTTAGTTTCTTATCTTGTTGTATTATTTTTAGTTGCTGAACCTATACATCGTTTAGGTAAATATTCCCTTGGAGACGTAATTTGTTCCCGATTTCCAAGTGAGAAGATGCGTTTAATTATGGCATTTTGTACATTTATCATTTCCATACTATACATGATTCCTCAACTTGTTGCTTCAGGATTTTTACTTCGATTACTGCTAGATATCGATTATTCTATTTCAGTCATTGTGATTGGGGGATTAATGACGATCTATGTGGTTATGGGTGGGATGATTGCGACTTCTTGGGTACAGATTGTGAAAACCGTTCTTCTTATGTCAGGAACATTTCTTCTCACACTTATCGTTTTTTCTCATTTCAATTGGGATGTTGCGAAGTTAATTGAAGAAGTAAAAACAGGTACGCCTTTAAGAGAGAGTTTCTTCCTCCCTGGAAATTTATTTGATAACCCATTGGAATTCCTTTCGCTGCAACTTGCTTTAGTGCTTGGGACTGCAGGATTGCCTCATATTTTAATACGCCTATTTACGGTAAGTAATACATTTGAGGTTCGCAGGTCACTAATAAGCGCAACATGGATTATTGGGATTTTTTACTTAATGACACTCGTCTTAGGCCTTGGGACTGTCGCATTCTTAGGATATGATTCGCTAATGGTACTTGACCCTACTGGAAATTTAGCTGCACCATTACTTGCTAAGGCGGTTGGTGGTGACTTCTTGTTGGCATTTGTTTCTGCGATTGCCTTTACAACTATTGTGGCAGTCGTTGCAGGGCTTGTTATTTCCGCCACAACTGCTTTTTCCCATGATATTTTCCATCATATTTTGAAAAAAGGGAAATCAACAGAAAAGGAGCAATTGAGGGCAGCACGGTGGTCGGCATTGGGAATCGGATTGATTTCCACCTTATTTGCGTTAAATTTGGAGACCATTAATGTAACTTTTCTCGTTTCGATGACATTTATTGTTGCCGCATCAAGTATTTTCCCGGTTCTTTTATTAACTATTTATTGGAAGCGCTTTACTCAAGTGGGGGCCATTACGGGTATGTTTACTGGTCTAGCTGCTTCTTTATTATTCGTTGTTTTAGGTCCTTACATTATGAATCCAGATGATGGATGGATTAGAGGAGAGGCTGTGTTTTCTCTATATAATCCAGGTATAATAACAATTCCAATGGGCTTTCTAGGTGCATATTTGGGAACCATTCTTTCAAGTAAGCAATCCGATTCAATAACAGAATTTAACAAGTTTTATATACAATCGCAGACCGGCATTTCTTTAAGGGGAGAAAAGAAATGGAAAGCTTAACGATTATTTTATTCGAACGTTTGGGACTACTTCTAATTATTGCATTTGTGATGACACGGACCCCTGGATTCAGGTCATTGGTTTACCGGAATTATAGTGTGAAGATGTCGCTCGTTCATGCATTAGTGTTTGGCTTATTTGGAATAGCTAGTACGGTTACAGGGATTGTCATACATGAGGATGGAGTCATCAGTCATCAGTTAGTTATTTTTCCAGTAGAGGATCATCACTTAATTGTTAGCATGAGCCTTGTTGCGATTGTGATTGCCGGTTTATTAGGTGGTCCGACACTTGGTTTTGGAGCTGGGGTCATTACTGGGATTCATCTATTGTTTCTTGGCGGTGTTGGGGGAATGGCGAATGCCCTCGTCAACCCTATTTCAGGTTTACTGGCAGGGTTAACAGCAAGATTTTTTTCCAACGAACGTGTTATCTCTCCGCTGAAGGCTCTATTTATTGGGGTTTTTCCCCCGATTTTACACATGCAATTATTTCTTATTATGTACACAGATCGACTAGATATGATTACACTTGTCAATACGATTGGCTTACCACTCGTGTTATCGAATAGTACAGCGATTGCCATTTTTACAGCGATGATCGGAATTGTTTTACGCGAACAAGAAAATGAGGCAGCGCTAGCATCGAAACAAGCATTAACCATCGCTAAAGAGGCACTTCCATTTTTAAAAAAAGACTCACCTATTGACGTTGCGAATGGCTTGGCAAAATTATTATATAGTCGCCTTAGACTTGCTGCTGTTTCCATTACAGATCAAAAGGAGGTATTAGCCCATAAAGGATTGGGTAAAGAGCATCATCATTTTGGGGATGCAATTACGGCTCATCCAGCACAAATGTCGATTAAATTGAAAAAGATCCAAGTTACACACGTGAAATCAGATTTAATGTGTACTCATAAAAATTGCAGCCTTGAGGCAGCTATTTTCATTCCTATAATAGAAGATGATAATGTAACGTATCTTATTGCTTTCTATTTCCGTAAAGCAGAGCATATTTCTCCTGTTGAAATGATGATGGCACAAGGGCTAGGACAACTTATTTCAGATCAATTGAACATGCTTGGGGCGGAAAAACTAAAGGCACATATTCGAGATGCAGAGTTAAGGAATTTACAAGCACAAATCAATCCACACTTTTTGTTTAATACCCTTCAATTAATTGCCGGTTTGTTTCGGGAAAATCCATTGAAAGCTCGTCTCCTAACACTGCAATTAGCAAGCTATATGAGGTTTAATTTACGCTTAGTATCGAAATCATTAGTTGAACTAGAAAAAGAGTGTGAACATGCTGAAGCCTATACTTCTATTATTCAAGAACGATTTAAAGCAAGATTACAAATTGATTTTATAAAGCCAGCTGATCTTTCAAATATTTATATTCCGCCATCGAGCATTCAACCATTGATTGAAAATTCGGTTCAACATGGTTTAAAGAATGTAACAGATGGTGCAAAGATTGAAATTTTGATAGAAAAAGAGAATGGGAGGCTTGCTGTTCTAGTTCGGGATAATGGCAGCGGTTTTCCTCAACATATTTTACCGATTGTAAGTCTACAGCCATTAGTAAGTCATAATAATGGTGGGACAGGTATTTATAATGTGAACCAACGATTAGTCCATTTATTAGGAGATTCGGCGAGATTGCATATTCGAAATTTATCCCATGGGGGAAGTGAAGTGAAGTTTTCGATTCCAATTTCAAATCAATTTGAAGAAAAGCAGGTGTTGGGATGAATATTCGAGCGATGATAGCTGAAGATGAAATGATGGCGAGAAAGGAATTGCTATATTTATTGAAGGAAGAGAAGGGAGTTATCCTCACTCCACACGCGGAAACGGGGGAACAATTAATTGAGTTATATTCTGAACATCGGCCTGATGTTATTTTTCTTGATGTAGAGATGCCGGGTTTAACAGGAATCGAGGCAGCCCAATATATTTTGAAACAGGAGCCAGCCACTATTCCCTTATTTGTGTTCACCACTGCGTATGATGAATATGCAATGGATGCTTTTGAAGTAGAAGCGGTTGACTACTTATTAAAACCATATGACGAGACGAGATTTCGAAGGACGATGAACCGAATACGCAAAAGTATAATGAACCGAAAGAATAGTAGTGAAGAAACGGAAAAAAAGGTACAAACTATTGTATCAAAGATGTTAATTGATGACGGAGAACGGATGGTTGTAGTCTCACCTGATTCTATTTACTACGCCGTACCAAATAAACGACTTTTAGAGATTCATACTGAGGATAAGGTTATTATGAGTCGGATGACTTTACAAGATTTAGAGGACCAGTTGGCAGGTCATTTATTTTTTCGAGCACATCGCAGTTACTTAGTAAATCTAAATCACGTTTTAGAAATAACCCCATGGTTTAACGGAACAAGCAATTTAACTCTAAAAGATAAAAATCGAACAAAAATCCCTGTAAGTCGTTCTGCAAGTAAATCCATTTTTGATATCTTTAAAGGATAAGTTGTTCAATACGACAGGTTTACAACCATTCACCAGTCATACATAACCATTCACCCTGTGTTTTCAACCGTTCATCCAATTTCAATTTATAGAATATTTAAAAAATATATAATTGTCTATAAATAGAAGGAAGGAGATGGTTGATTTTGGCTCAAAGGGAATTAATTACTGAGAAAAGTGTAGATTATGTAAAGGTTACAAGCAGTTCACAGTTTAAACAATTTTTGAGCAAAAAGAATAAATTTTTAGTACCGATGACTATATTTTTTATGATTTTTTACTTTTTATTGCCAATTTTCACCTCTTACACAACATTTTTAAACACCCCAGCAATTGGAGATATTTCTTGGACTTGGATTTTTGCGGTTTCACAGTTTGTGATGGTTTGGGTGATAAGTTCAATTTATGTAAAAAAAGCAGCTTCCTTTGATAAAGAAGCCGAACAAATCATTAATGAGCAGATAAGATAAGGGGGAATGGTAGATGGATCCGATTGTAGTTGTTCTTTTTCTCGCAATCGTTATTCTTACATTAGTTATTACTTATATTGCAGCAAAACAAACAAAATCTACCGGAGATTTTTATACGGCGGGTGGGGGATTAACGGGATGGCAGAATGGATTAGCGATAGCTGGAGATTATTTATCGGCGGCATCCTTCCTTGGTATTGCAGGGATGATTGCTTTAAAAGGGTTTGACGGATTTTTCTATAGTATCGGATTTTTGATTGCTTATTTAGTTGTATTATTGTTAGTTGCAGAGCCATTGCGTAACCTCGGTAAATATACATTAGCCGATATGATTAATTCTCGCTTTGATGCGAAAAAAGTAAGAGGGGCTGCTGCTCTTAGTACGATTACCATTGTTCTTTTCTACATGATTGCACAGCTTGTTGGTGCAGGTGCACTTATACAGCTTTTATTCGATATCCCTTATTGGATAGCAGTGTTAATTGTTGGGGTTATGATGACGATTTACGTTCTATTTGGTGGAATGATCGCAACGAGTTGGGTACAGATTACAAAGGCTGTCCTTCTGATGGCAGGGATGATCATCATCTCCTTCTTAGTACTAATGAAATTTAACTTTAATATAGGGGCCATGTTTACTGAAGTAAAATCGGCAACTAGTCATGGCGAAGCCTATTTAAATCCGGGACTCAAATATAATAATCCTCTAGGAACGCTTTCATTAATGCTTGCCTTAGTTCTCGGAACAGCTGGTCTTCCACACATTTTGATGCGCTTTTTCACGGTAAAAGATGCGAAAACTGCCAGAAGCTCGGTTATTACAGCAACTTGGACGATTGGGATTTTTTATATTTTAACATTATTCCTTGGCTTTGGGGCTGCAATTTATGTCGGGGAAAGTGAGATTCTCGCAGCAAATCCTGGCGGAAACATGGCTGCACCGCTACTAGCTCAGGCAATTGGCGGGAATATCTTATTTGCATTCATTTCAGCGGTTGCATTTGCGACAATCTTAGCGGTAGTTGCTGGCCTCGTATTATCAGGAGCATCTGCATTTGCACATGATATTTACGGCCAAATTATTAAAAAAGGAAAGATAACAGAGAAAGAGCAAATGCTAGCTGCACGCTATGCAGCATTAGGTGTGTCTGTTATATCCATATTATTATCATTAGGTGCACAATACTTAAACGTAGCCTTCTTAGTTTCTTTAGCATTTTGTATCGCTGCAAGTGCAAATTTGCCAGTAATTTTATACACAGTATATTGGAAGCGCTTTAATACTTCGGGTGCAGTTTGGGGAGTTTTTTCCGGGTTGATCTCAGCATTAATTCTCGTATCGATTAGTCCTAGCGTATTCTCACCAGTTGAAGGGGCCGCTCTATTTGTAGGAAACCCAATCTTCCCATTCGATAATCCTGCACTTGTTAGTGTGCCATTAGGCTTTCTCGGTGGTTATCTCGGAACTATTTTTTCGAAAGAAAATGATTATAAAAGGTATGCTGAAGTCTCTGTCCGGGCGCATACAGGTTATAAAAGTGCGGAATAAATGTGCATTTGAAAATCGCTTTATTGACATGGGGAGTCAGTAAAGCAGGAAAAGCAGATAATTTAGGGGGATGAGATAGATTGGTAATGAACAAAGAGACTAGTTTTGAAGAAAAAGTAACAAAATATCCACAACTGCCACATGGGGGGAAATTAGTTAACCGCGTTTTAACTGGAGAAGAACGAGATAGAGCAATGGAGCGGGCAAATCTGCTTCCATTTATAATGGTTGATTTAGAGGCTGTCATAACGCTTGAAATGATTGCTACAGGTGTACTATCTCCAAATGAAGGGTTTATGAATGAAGCGGACTATAAATCAGTATTAATAGAAGGGCGCCTATCAAATGGACTTGTTTGGCCTGTGCCGCTAAGCTTCGCACCTGTTGGCGACAGAAATAAGCATGTGATTCAATCTCTATCGGTTGGAGATGAGGTCGCATTAGTTGATGAATCGAAGGAACCTGTAGCTATATTAAAGTTAGAAGATATTTTCGATTATGACCGAAACTTCCGCGCTCAGCAGCTATTTGGTACGACTGACCGCAGTCATCCTGGTGTCGATTCTATCTATCGAAGGATGGGTGATACTGCATTAGCTGGGCCGATTCAGTTACTTCGCCGAGTCCATTGGGGGCCATTTGAAAAAATACGAATCGAACCGAAAGATACATGGAAACTCTTTTATGAGGAGAAAAAATTTAAATCGGTTGCTGGCTTTATTACAGGTGCAAATCCTTTGCATCGCGGTCACGAATATATTCATCGCAATGCACTTGAGGAACTGGATGGATTATTTGTTCAGCCGTTAGTTGAGATGGCAAAGCGTGAATATACAAGACATGAATACCGTATGTTATCCTATCAAGCTGTGCTTGATACGTATTATCCAAAGGAGAGGACCATTCTTTCGCCATTGCGTGTGACCTACATTTTTGCTGGTCCTCGTGAAGCAGTTCTCCATGCACTCATTATGAAAAATTACGGCTGTACCCATGCTTTAATTGGCCGAGACCATGCGGGTGTTGGTGATTATTATGATAAATATGCAAGTCACACGATTTTTGATAAGTTTACGAAAGAGGAGCTAGGAATTGATATTCGGTTATTTCATGAGGTGTTTTATTGCACGCGCTGTGATAACCCGGCAACAGAACAAACATGTCCTCACGATGAGCGCTATCGAATTAATATTTCTGGAACGGGTATCCGTGAACTGCTGCGGTATGGCGTTTTACCGCCGAAGGAAATTGTAAGACCAGAATCTGCCCGTATTGCCATGCAAGGTGTGCAGCCTAAAGGTGTCGATGAGGAAGGGCTTGCAATTGCACCTGTTGGAAAAACGATAAAGTCTATTTTTCCTTATTATCTACATTCTAAGGGAATTGGCGGTTCCAAACGCAAGCGCCCTTTAGTGGTGGATGAACTAACGATAGAAGATTTAGAAGCAGCCATTAAGGATACACGCGAAAATGCGGACCGTGTGTATAAGGAGATTTATGAAGAATTCAGTCATGTAACGGATCAACTTCGTTCCGTGCAGCCGGAGTGGGTTTCGGAAGCTAGAGAATCAATTTATCGTCAACAAGAAATGGTTGTAGAAAACTTGAAAGAAAAAGTGGAAAGAGCAATGGAAAAAGCATCTGATGAATTTTTGTATCAGGATAAATCAGAAGCAGAGCGCGAACTAGAGGTAGCGAACAGGTTATTAGAAGATATTCCTGCAGCTTTGCGTAAAGCGGATCTCGAATATCGAACATGGAATCCGCTTCCATATAGACGGTATAGGGGTAGTGATGAGGAATAGATTGTTAGAATAATATGGTTCGGATTTATGAATGACCTTTCCAATAATGGAGGGGTCATTTTTTATGGTTTTAACATCTTTTACAAAGTTCAAACTTTTATAAAAACACCTATTGACTCTACACTTTATTTGTTATATGGTTAATCACATAAGTAACTAACCAATGTGGTGGTGAGGATATGAAACAATTAATTGACGATGGTCGGCCTATATTTCTGCAAATTTTGGAACGGATTGAGGATGACATCATTGAAGGAGGAATGGCGGAAGAAACACAGATTCCATCGACAAATCAATTTGCCGCATTTTACAAAATTAATCCTGCAACTGCAGCGAAAGGTGTTAATTTATTGGTGGATGAAGGTATTTTATATAAAAAGCGGGGGATTGGGATGTTTGTTGCAGAGGGAGCACGTGAAAAGATCATAAATAAACGGAAGGAACAGTTTTTTGAGCAGTATATCATCACGATGATCCATGAAGCAAAGAAGTTAGGGATTACGTCTGATCAATTGACGGATATGGTTGGAAAGGGGATGAATAGTGATGAAAAGAATCGTTGAGGTTAAACAACTTGATAAATCATACGGGGAATTTAAGGCGCTTGAAGATATAAATTTTATGATTGAGGAAAATAAAATTTACGGATTACTTGGAAGAAACGGTGCTGGGAAAACAACTCTAATGAAATTATTGACTGCTCAAGAGTTTCCTACGAGTGGTGAAATAAAAGTACATGGCGAAAATCCTGTGGAAAACAGGAGAGTATTAAGTCAAATTTGTTTTATCAAAGAAAGTCAAAAGTATCCGGATAATTTCACTGTAAATGATATATTAAAAGTTTCAAAGTCACTATTTCCAAATTGGGATGAGGATTTTGCCTACTCCTTAGTTAATGATTTTAATCTCCCTTTAAAAAGAAAGCCCAAAAAACTATCAAGGGGAATGCACTCAGCGGTTGGGGTTGTCATCGGCCTTGCTAGCAGAGCGCCGATAACGATTTTCGATGAACCATATTTAGGACTTGATGCAGTTTCAAGAGGTTTATTTTATGACAAGTTGATGGAAGATTACGCAGAATATCCACGTACTGTCATATTATCAACTCATTTAATTGATGAGGTAAGTAATTTACTTGAACATATTTTAGTCATTGACAAAGGTCGATTAATCATTAATAAAGAGGCAGAAAATTTACGTGGTCTTGCCTATACGGTAACTGGTCAAGCAGCAAAAGTGGAAGCATTTGTGAAAAATAAGGAGGTCATCCATCGGGAGCCTTTTGGCGGATTGCTCTCTGCAACAGTTATTCAAAATAAGAACAATATGGATCGACATCAAGCAGAAGCTAGTGGACTAGAAATTTCTCCAGTGTCCTTACAACAGTTAGTAGTCCATTTGACAAAAGGAAAATCTACTCGTGAAGGAGCGATTGTCCAATGAATATTAAAGGTGTTCTAATAATGTATTCAAGAGATAAATGGGGATGGTTTTTAATACCAAATATTATTCTCTTTTCAGTATTCCTGTTAAATTTTATCATCAGTCTGTTTATTTCAAGTGAGGATAAAATGTATACTGGCGGGGTTTCATACATTTTTTTCTATATGCTAGTCGCGGGAATCATGGTTGTTGCGCAAACATTTCCTTATGCAATCGGAATGTCAATAAGAAGAACAGATTATTTTCTTGGTACTGTAGTAATGGGTGTCGCTGTCAATACATTGTATGGAATCATGTTAGTATTTCTGTCAGCCATTGAAAATGCAACAAATGGGTGGGGAGGTCTGCTCCATTTCTTTCACTTTCCCTATTTGAATGATGGGACACTTTTGGAACAATTGATAATATATATTATCCTGTTAATAAATATATTTTTTAACGGATTGCTAATATCCAGTACAGCACGTCGCTTTGGTGGAAAAGGCCTCGTAATTGCGATAATTTCCGTATTATTGATTTCAAGTGTTGCTGCCCTGTTAGCAACTTATTATGGTGTTTGGATGGATATTTTTCATTGGTTCGTAAAGTTTACTGCTGTTCAAATTGCTTATTGGCTCATTCTTCCAACAATATTATATATGACGTTATCATATGTGTTATTGAAAAGAGCAACAGTCTAATTGTTTGGGAATCTACTGCATTCAAGTAATAAAGACTCGTCAATCATTAAAAAATATGATCATATCATTAAAATAGTGTGCAGAGATATTGTTCATGTTGTATAGTACAAAAATATTTATTTCCTGTTTACCGTCTTCAGACGAGAACTTAAGTAATTTCAACGTCTTTCTACAAGTTGTAGAGAGGCGTTTCTTGTTTGTTTTTTTTAGCTTAATTTTTAACATGACAGTATTACTATTACTCGTGCGGTGATCGATTTAGAGCCGATTCAGCAGATACAAGTAGGACTAATAGAAATAAACAAAAAATTCCAAAATAGGTATTGTAAAATGAACCTCTTGTCATTTATAATTAAAATTAATGACACGAGGTTCATTTATTTAATGGAGGTGCAGCAGGTTATGCCGAAAGTAAGCGAAGAACATAAGGAGCAAAGGATACAACAGATATTAATGGCCTCAATGGAGGTGTTTAAACGAAAAGGATATGAAAAAGCCACACTCAAGGATATTGTTGAAGAAGCAGGGATGAGCCGGGGATGGATTTATTTATATTTCAAAGATAAGATTGAAATATTCGAAGCCCTACTGAATTATCTGGATGAACAACTGGATGATTCTTTATCACTCACTAACTTGAAAGATCAGTCCGCATTCGAAAAGCTTAGAAATTTTTTAGAAAGTAATAAATTAATTTTTCCTACAATTGATGAAAGTATTTATCCAGCTATTTATGAATTTTGGATATCAAGCTGGAGAGAACCAAGGGCAAAAGAGTTTTTTTTGAATCGATACGATAAAACTGTTCAGTTATTTTCAAATTTGCTCCATGCAGGGATAGAACACGGTGAATTTCAGCTTTCTATTCCAGCAGAAGAGGTTGTAAAAATCATTATGTCCAGTATGGACGGAATTTTAGTCCACAGTTTGGCATTTGGCGCAGAGAAAATGGATGCTAATAAACAAATTGATAGTTTGCTGCAAAGAGTTGAAAAGTTATTGAATATATCCTAATTCATTCTTTTAGGCAATTTCAAGAAGTAAAATATCTTCAATAGGGTGATTGCTATATTTACGTTAAATAGTAAAAGAAATAGAACAGTAGTTTTATTGTCACCCATATTCATTATTTTCATCGTCCATTGGATTGCAACCATAAGTTATCAGTATATTCCTGATTATTGCTGGATGATAACGGCAGCTTCCTATTGGGGTTTAACCGGATTAATGAAATTATTGTTCGTACCGGCAGAAGTATATAAGGATTGGCTGAAAAAACCAGTCTTTATAAAAAAATGGCTATTGTTCGGGCTATTGATTGGAATTTTCCCTGCTGTTGGCATTTTACTTCCAAATGTAAATTTACTGTTAGAGTATCCGCATATAACACTGTTTTTGCTTTTATTTGCCCTTATCAATCCATGGTTTGAGGAAGGCTATTGGAGAGGATTATTGCTGGATGCAGGGGAGAGTTTCCCTAGACGGGTAACTATTATGTATTCAACTCTATTATTTGTATTAAGTCATCCATTTATGTGGGGAGTCTTTTCTATAGCGAATCGTCCTTATCAAATGTATATTAGCTTAGTTGTAATGGGAATCATCTGGTCACTCATCCGTTATAGAACGAGTAGTTTAAGGTGGAGTGTTTATTCCCATATGCTTGTTGATGTAGGAAATTTATCTGTATTTGTATTTTTAAATTTGTATATTCCTCCCGGGATGTCATAAATCTTATTTCTACTAAAGCAAGGAATTTTCCATGTATACCCTGCAAATGTATCTTTCATTTACAATTTTTGCATTAGCTGTAACATACTCCACAACCGTACGTGGGGTAAGCTGTGCAGAGGACTGACGTTTTGGTTTTTGTTATGGAAAGGTATATTTATTCAAAAAAAGCAGCTGACAAATACGAGCTATTTTTGCCAGCTGCTTAACTTATTTAGGTACTTTCTTGACTACCCCTTTTAATTTAACATTAACCCTCATTCAATTCTTTCAATTTCGCCTTTGAAGGTGTCCTATAATCTACATATCCCTTCATATTCGTCACATAGTAACCGCCGCCGAGCCCATATTGGCCGCCGAATTTATCGTCTTGACGGTAGACGCGGTATTGCTCGCCTGGCTTAAGGATCCTTTCAAAGACAAGCTTATCGCCTTCGCGCTTCCAGAGGTTAATTGGTTTTGTAATAGTGACTTTCCCAATTTGTCCTTTTTTCATTAATAAGCTGTCCCAATACACCATTTTCGCAGGACTGCTTGGCTCCTGTGGCTTACTTATCACTTCTTTAATTTCACCTGTTTTCACCCATTGGGCAATATCCGAAATGAATTCCTGTGGAACATTACCTTGTGTCATGTATTCTGTCATTCCGTCTATTTGGCCCTTAAAGTTAACAAGCATGTGGAACATATCAGGATAGAGTTTGTAATCTACGTTGTCACGGTCTTTTAGCGCTTTTTTCCAAGCATCTAATTCTGAAGAAGGTACTTGAATATCCTTTCCTCCTTGAAGAAGTAAGGTAGGAACTGATTGTTTTTTCGCAAGCTCGGCTGGAACGAAATCACGAAGATCAAACCACCAGTAAGATGGCGTAAACTGGAAATTAGCCGGTAAATTGTCAGCTGAATATTGGGGGTCATCCAATAAAGAAAATTGTTCCTTGAAGAAAGCCACGCTGGCTTCAGCAGCTTTTACCTGCTCAGCAGGTACGTTCATATCCTTTGCCCTCTGTAATTGCTGCTCAACCTGCCAGATCATGAGTTCATGGAATTTCCCAGAAGGGCCGGCTGCTCCAATAACCCCTTTAATATCTTTGTTCTTGTCATTATCGATAATCATTGGAAGGGCAAAAGCTCCCTGGCTGTGGCCAAATACAAAGATATTTTCAGCATCAATTTCTGGCATAGCCTTTAATTTTTCTACAGCTAAATTAGCATCAAGTACTGTTTCATCCTTGATAGTAAACTTCGGTGTTAAATAGCTTTTAATCGCATGGGAGTATGTTCTTTTGTCATAACGCAGGACAGCTACACCTTCATTCACGAGTCCTACAGCCATATCACGAAATGGCTTTAATGAAGCAAACGTTTCATCCATATCATGTGCCCCAGAACCATGAACAAGGACGACAACAGGAAATGGACCTTCTCCTTTTGGCACTGTCAAAACTCCCGGAATGGTGAATTCTCCATCTCCAAAAACTACCTGCTTTTCAGTATAATTTTCTGGATGATTGTAGGAAGGATTAAGATATTGCCCTGGTACAGCGTATGTATTGAAAAGCATGTCGTCAATCTGCCCAGCATCGTTTAATCGCAAAACAAGCTCGTACACACCTTGATCAGCTGTCACTGTGAAAGCGGCATTCGTGTGCACTCCATTCTTTTTGATATCTTTTAACGTGATTTCTTTTGTTTTTCCAAATTGTGCTTCTGTTAGGCCTGCAATAAGGGTTGGCAGCTGTTCCTTTGCTACTTTTGCTTGAAGGCTGTTACTTAAGTGGCCGTATGCTTTTTCCCAATCCGTAGTTTTAAAAAGATCAGCATATTCCTTTGCCTTTTTTTCAAAATTGACTTCGTTAATGTTTTCCGCTGCTGAGACCTGATGTTCGGACAAAAGTCCGCCTGCAATTCCTGATAAACCAATTGAACCGGCGAGTGCTAGCTTTCCAAGCGAAATCATAATCTTATTACCCAATGAAATTCCTCCTCTATTTTTAATTCTATTAATAATACGAATGAAAGAGCAGAAAGTTCACATTTTAAAAAAAATATTAGATTGGTAACACCTGCGATGGCTTCTTTGAAATCCTTTACAGCCTTCAAAGGATTGTTTTCTTCGTCTTGGTCATAGGTGAATCTTTTTCAGCAAGAATAAGCCAGTTTAATAATGGGGAGGATGAAAATAGTATAGAAAAGTATGGGATCCGAAATTTGAAACTTTTCTCTCGAGAAAAATAATTAAGAATTATTTTTTATTTTTTAATCCTTAAAAAAAATGTTAAAATAAACCCTTGTGGTTTGTACAAATTAAACTTCTAGAAATAACGACACCATTGGAGGAATTATGAAATACGTTATAGCTTTGTTTGGACTGCTTGTTGTTTTGGGACTAGCTTATTTAGCAAGTAATAATCGGAAAGATATTAAGATCAAACCAATTATTATGATGATTGTTATCCAACTTTTATTAGCGGGATTATTGTTAAATACGAAATTTGGATTTGTATTAATTAAAGTGTTTTCAGACGTCTTTAATAAATTATTATTTTATGCGAACAGTGGAATATCATTTGTTTTTGGAGGCCTTGCAAACGAAGGTGAAATGCCATTTTTTCTAAATGTTCTGCTTCCAATCGTATTTATTTCGGTATTAATTGGTATTCTCCAATATTTAAAAATACTTCCTTTTATTATGAAAGGAATTGGGTTCTTGTTAAGTAAGGTAAATGGTATGGGAAGGTTAGAGTCGTATAATGCCGTTGCATCAGCAATGGTTGGTCAATCAGAAGTATTTATTACGGTTAAAAAGCAACTTGGCCAACTGCCGGCCAATCGCTTATATACATTGTGTGCATCAGCCATGTCAACGGTTTCAATGTCCATAGTTGGAGCTTATATGACGATGATTGAACCAAAATATGTGGTTACCGCATTGGCACTGAACTTATTTGGAGGATTTATTATTGCATCCGTAATTAATCCGTATACTGTGGAATCCAACGAAGATATACTTATTATTCAAGAGGAAAAACAAAGCTTTTTTGAAATGATAGGTGAATATATAATTGATGGGTTTAAAGTAGCGATTATAGTTGCTGCCATGTTAATTGGTTTTGTTGCATTAATTGCTGGAATTAATGGCGTTTTTGAATTAATTTTCGGTATTTCGTTCCAGGAGATCATGGGATATATCTTTGCACCTTTTGCATTAATTATGGGGGTTCCATTATATGAGGCTGTTCAAGCAGGCGGTATTATGGCGACAAAGCTTGTGACAAATGAATTTGTAGCTATGATGGATTTAGCTAAAATGCAGGAAAGCTTTACCCCTCGAACACTAGGAATTATCTCAGTATTCCTTGTCTCATTTGCAAACTTTTCCTCTATTGGAATCATTTCAGGAGCTGTAAAAAGTTTAAACGAACAGAAAGGAAACATAGTTGCCCGGTTTGGGTTGAAGCTATTGTTTGGAGCAACATTAGTTAGTGTTTTATCAGCAGTAATTGTAAGCATCATTA
>NZ_JBALNX010000065.1:0-215 GCF_036962035.1 Bacillus sp. JJ1773 | reverse complement strand
TATTTAAATTAATGAAAATAACATTCATTAAAGAAGGATATTAAGAAAGAAAAAGATTTAAAAACGTTTCTTACATAAATGTAAGGAGCGTTTTTTTCTTGGATTTGAAAACTCCCAATAGTCCTTTTTTCCTCCATTTACAAAAATAATCTAGAAAAACTACCAAATTATGATATAATATTTAAAATATTAAAATTAGTTTTAATATTTAGAAG
>NZ_JBALNX010000064.1:103874-104128 GCF_036962035.1 Bacillus sp. JJ1773 | reverse complement strand
TGATTGTTCCGAAGTCACTTACGCATTTGTTTTTTAAAGTTTATTATTATTTAAGTCCCTAGCTTCCTCTGGGCTTTGCATTTTTGTAGCTCCATCATAGTGGAGTGCTTGGTCCCTGTCCGATTCAACTCTTTTGCTCTTTTTCAGTTTCTTTTCTTGTCGGTCTCTTCCCATTATTGACACCTCCCTCTCTTTAACATGGACTAGCAAAAGTATTTTATTCAGCGAAACAGAGATGATAAAGTGAAACTTCA